>JABFSY010000247.1 GCA_013140395.1 Cyclobacteriaceae bacterium | reverse complement strand
ATCTGCTGTTTTTTCAGCGACTTTGATCAATGCAGCCAGCTACGCCCCAGGCACATTTGTAACAACCGTTACTTCTCCACTTGGGCCAACTCCTGTTCCTGTTACGGTCTCTAATTTTTCCTACAATCACAAGTTAAGAAAGTTGGCAGTTGCTGTTCAAAGCCCCGGAGACGATGCGTTGATCCTTAATTTTGATCCAGCAACAGGCGCCATTTCTTTTGACAGGTATATTTTAAATACAGGGATTGTCTCGGCAACGAACCAGTCGATGTATGATATCCAATGGGACATCAAAGGGGGTCAATACTTATACGTGTCAAGAATCGGTGAGACCGGAGTTGCTGCTGACGTTTTGCAGTATGATTTTCTCAACCCAAGTGTAACGCTCACCTCTGTCTTGCCTGCTCCTATTTTCCGTAGTTATGGACTTCAACTTGCCCCCGATAGTGCTATCTATCACCTTTTTCAGGCCGTGAATAGCGGACCATTTTTGATTGAAAAATTCTCCAAAACAGATACTATCGCCTCGCAGGTAATTAAGACTCTCCAGCCGTTTGGCACAACCAATTTTAGTGGTACTCAATTTCCTTCCTTCTTGCCACAGGCGAACGTAAACCTAACGGTCAGTTTTACTACTGCGGGTACCTGTCAAAATAATCCGGTATCATTTTTCCCAAACGTAACTCCGAACGCTGATAGCCTTCAATGGAATTTTGGAGATACGAATACTTCTGGCGCTTGGAGTCCCGTGCATACCTACGCCCAAGCTCAAACGTTCAACGTACAACTGACAGCCTTTTACCAAGGGCAACGAAGGACAGTGACACAGCCCGTAACCATTAACGCATTTACTTTACAGTTGCAGCTAGTGCAAGATACAACAGCATGTCGAAGTGAATTCCCAGCACCTCGCGGAACCTCTGCTCCGACACAATTTTCGGTCAGGGTAAATGTAACCCAAGGATCAGCAACATCTTTTAACTGGTCAAATGGAGATACTGGACAAATATTAACTCCCGACTCAGCGGGCTATTATTATGTGGTGGCTACAGATGCTACTGGCTGTTCCACTTATGCGGGAGTGAACGTCAAAGAGTATGGATTAAATGATCAACGGAGCAATATCTGGTATTTCGGAAATAGGGCTGGCATCGATTTCAATACTCCCCCACCAAAAGCCTTAAACAACAGCGCTATGGATGCTCCAGCCGGATGTGCAATTGTCTGCGACCGAAACGGAAAGGCCATTTTTTATACCGATGGAACGAACGTCTATGACAAAACAAATACACTCATTGACACGGGGATTGGAGGAGATCCAACCTCATCACAATCCTCTTTGATTGTACCTATCCCGGGTGATGAAACACTCTACTATATTTTTACCACACAGGAAATTACAGGCACATCATTGAACGAATTGCGCTACTCAATTTTTGACTTAAAGCAAAATGGCGGAAATGGACTGATCACTCAAAAAAACATCCTGTTGTTTTCAAAAAGTACTGAGCGCATTACGGCTAACGGCCGATGGCTAATCGCTCACGAATACGGAAATAGTACATTCCGATCCTATCCCATCACCAACCAAGGTATTGGTGCTGCCGTCTACTCGGATATCGGATCGCCACATTCTTTTAAAT
The DNA here is from genome assembly GCA_013140395.1 of Cyclobacteriaceae bacterium. Lineage (GTDB taxonomy): Bacteria > Bacteroidota > Bacteroidia > Cytophagales > Cyclobacteriaceae > ELB16-189. Next base: position 4,998 of record JABFSY010000247.1, on the reverse strand, counting down.
CAAAAGAAAACGGGCAGGGCTATATGAAACTAGGGGTACGTAATAATTTAGCTGTGCCGCTATCAACGCCTGGCACAAGCAATGTGATTGAGCTTTTTCAATTGAATGATACCACAGGTGTCATTCGCAACTATCGAAGATTAGATATGAATCAACCCGTAGGACAGGTATATGGTGTAGAGTTCTCTCCGGGTGGACGAAAACTTTTTGCGACCATTAAGGGATCTCCCAGTCCTTCTTCGTTGTATGAATACTATCTTGATTCGCTAGATATCCAAATTCCAGTTTTGGTGCCACCCAGTCCAATACAACGACCGATCGAGATGGGTGCTTTGCAAATTGCACCGGATGGGCAAATCTATATGGCGTTCAATGATGGCGCCAGCAATACAACATTGGGCACGATAAACGCAAATGAGAACAGAATAAGCGCACCCTCATCCGTAAATTTTACGGGTTTCGCGCTCGCATCCGGTACAAATAGCCGATTAGGTCTCCCCAATTTTATACAACAACAAGGAAACGGGTTTGGTGGGCCAGGATTCTCCTTCACAGGAATTTGCCTGGGCGACACGACTAAATTTGTAGGTACACCCACAGACGCCATTGATAACTTTCAATGGGCTTTTGGCGATGGGGCAGGAAGTACGGTTGCCACGCCTAACCACTTATATGCCGCTGCAGGCACCTACACGGTTTCTATGCGACTAACCAACCGTTGTGGCCTTGATACGACAATCGTTCAGCAAGTTAGAATCAATCCACCACCAGCACGCCCAACTTTGGCACCAGCGAGTGCGTTATGCAATGGACCCATAACATTGGATGCGAATTCCGGAAATCTAATTTCGATTACTTCTTACTTGTGGAACAGTGGTGCTACCACGAAGACGATCGTTATCAATAATCCAGCGAATGTTTCAGTTACCATCACAGATGTAAATGGCTGTACTTCCAGTGCAAACGGAATCGTGGTCAACAATCGCCCGGTTTTAGATTTAGGCCCTGACCTTACGGTGTGCGAGGATAATACCACACCTAATCTAAACGCATTTAATTCAGGTGCTAATTTCTTGTGGACGTTGAACGGAGCACCAAATGGAAATACGTTTGCAACACAGGTAGTAGATACTTCGGTGCCCGCAGTGCTAACGTATGGGGTCACGGTCACTGACCCTGTCACATTATGCACTGCAACAGATTTTAAGACATACACTGTCAAAGTTTCTCCCACTTTCACGCTAAGTGGCACCAACCCTACAAGCTGCAATACAGCAACTGGTACTGTTACATTAAACCTAACGAGTACGATACCGCCAGGTGGCCCTTACTCCTTTTTTCTAAGTGGTCCTACATTCAGTCAGCAGGGATTTGATCAATCGGCACCTTCTACCATCGGCCCACTACCGGGTGTAAGCGCAGGAACGATTTCGGGGATTGTGCAAGATCAAATTTCGGGATGTACGATTTCATCAGCAATCAACCTCGTTGATGCAACCTTTACTGCAACGGCCACTACCTCAAACTGTAATCCCTCTTTGGTTACCGTTACCACTGCAGGTGCTGTTGTTCCAACTCCAAGATACACCTTCACAAACATTACAACGGGGATTGTGATTGGGCCACAAGCAGCAAACACGGCTTCATTGATACCAGGAACCTATTCCATTCAGGTGAGAGACAACAACGGCACCGGTTGTACTTTCACTTTCAACCAAATTGTGAATCCAGTTATCCCCGTCTTGACGATCACTCCTAATCTGTGTATTAGTCCAGCAACATTGGTTGCCTCGGTGGCAGGTGGTGTTTCGTTTACCTGGACATTGCCTTCCGGGGCTACCGTAAATGGAGCAACGCTAAATCTTCCGACCAATGGAACAGGAACTTATCAAGTAGCGGCTGACATTGGAGGCGGATGTATTCTCACCCAGTCAACAGCTATTGTTTTCAACGGCCTCCCCTCACCAGATTTCACACAAAGTGATGGCTGCTCCAATCAAATCGTTTTAACAGCTACTCCAAATGGAAACTTTACATATCGCTGGTTCAAGGCTGGCGTTTTTCAACCTACATTGGGTGGACGGTTAATCACATTAGGTCAAAGTGAAGATGGAGCGAGCTATGCGGTGGAAGTGGTGGATGCCGTTAGCGGCTGCTTCGTTCGCTCTGCTGCGAAACCAGTGCAGGTGAGTGGTCCTGTCGATGCGGCCGTTACCGGAACACAGGCGTGTCAGGACAATAAGGCGTTTACGCTGACCTCTACAACTACAGCCACTGGCATTTCTTACGCTTGGGCCTTCAATGGCGCAACCATCTCGGGTCAATCTACACCCACGCTTAGTGACACGCGAGAAGGTACTTATAGAGTGACCATCAGTAAAGCAACCTGCAATGCTACTGCATCTATTCAAGTGATCAAAGCACCTATTCCTCAAGGCGAATTACCTGATCGAGTGATTATTTGCAATGACCCAGACAACAAAGATCCAAAGACGTCCCAAGTTGATTTAAATCCAGGTACGTTCACGACTTATAATTGGTTGAAAAATGACATCATTATTAATTTTACCAATCGAGTTTTGACCGCTACCAGCGAAGGCATTTACCAGGTAGATTTAACGAATTCTTTTGGCTGCTCAAATTCGGATAACACAGAAGTGTTAAATGAGTGCATTCCAAAAATTGTTGGCCCCAATGCATTCCGTCCTGGTAACGCGATCAACTCGTTGAACAAAGAATTCTTTGTCTACAGCTTTTTCATTACTGACAGTTTTGAAGTGGCTATCTTTAATCGTTGGGGAGAGCTGGTTTTCTCCGATACTAAGAAAGACTTCCGTTGGAATGGTGGATATGGAAATAACCCCGGATTACCGGCACCTGGCGGCACCTACTCCTATGTAATTAAGTACCAAAGTTCGTTCCGGCCTGAAGAGGGGATAAAAGAACAACGTGGTGGAATTGTCTTACTTCGATAAAATATACACCTATGAAACTTCTCGTTTTTTTCATTGCGATCACACTTCTGACTAGTTCATTTGCACCACGACCCGTGCAGTTGATTAACACTTCACTAACAGTTACCGTAAGAGATGAGTTGGGCAACACAGTAGAAGGTGCCAGTATCAAACTTTTTGAAACAGAAGAAAACTATAACAAAGAAACCAACCCGGTGGCCGAAGGGAGTACGGATGCTAAGGGCAACTACCGCTTTAAGAAAATAAAAGCATCCGCTTACTTTGTGCTTGTAAAGAAAGGTGATAAAGACAACACAGGTGGTGGCGAAAAAATCGGTAAACTGGAAGAGGGCAAGTTCAACAAAGTAACTATTGTTATCCAATGATAAATTCGAAAAAAAGCAAGTGGTGTACCTATGGATAGAAAAGCACTCATTCGACTGCTTGAAAATTATTCGAGTCCTTTTCAAGAAGAACAACATTTTAAAAGTCAATTCTTAGAATTATTAAAAGCCGCCAACGCCTTTCAACGCACGCATTTACCCGGCCACATTACGGGGTCGGCCTGGGTCGTCAATAGCGATGCAACGAAAACCTTGTTGGTCCACCATGCCAAGCTTAACAAGTGGGTGCAACCTGGAGGCCATGCCGATGGAGATGAAAACGTAGTTGCGGTGGCCCAGCGCGAGGCAGAGGAAGAAACAGGGCTCATGAATTTTAAATTGGAAGAATCTATTTTTGATCTCGACATTCACACGATTCCTGCCCGCAAAGATTTCCCGGAACACCAGCACTACGACATTCGATTTTTACTTCGGGCTGATGAAAAAGAGCGGGTTGTCGTAAGCGAAGAATCGCACGATGTAAAGTGGATTCGAATTGATCAACTCAGGAATTATACGACAGAACGTTCAGTGCTTCGAATGAGCGAAAAATTAAACTGAACGTCTTAGCTTTGTGGAATGGCCGAAATTGGTACCGACATTCTTAAAGCCAAAACACTTCTGGAAAATGGCGAACTTGTGGGCATACCCACCGAGACGGTTTACGGGCTTGCCGGCAATGCATTAAACGTAGCCTCAGTTGCCAAAATTTTCGAGGTAAAGGATAGGCCTTTTTTTGATCCATTGATTATCCATGTTGCTGATATTAGTTCGATAGGTGCGTATGTGGAAAACATACCTCCACTCGCAACCAAACTAGCAATGGCTTTTTGGCCGGGGCCACTTACATTGGTGTTACCAAGAAAAAAAAACATCCCTGACCTCGTCACTTCGGGTATCGATACAGTGGGAATTCGTAGTCCCGCTCATACATTGACCAATCGACTATTAAGAGAACTATCTTTTCCATTGGCTGCACCCAGCGCCAACCCATTTGGCTATATAAGCCCAACAAAGGCATCGCACGTCAATGACCAACTAGGGGAAAAAATTCAATATATTTTGGATGGTGGAGAGTGTAAAGTTGGAATTGAGTCTACCATTGTTGGGTTTGAAAACAACCTGCCAAAAATTTATAGAATGGGTGGGCTAAGCATCGAAGAAATAGAATCAGTTGTCGGAAAAACAGACGTACACCTTCACTCCAGCTCCAACCCGAAAGCACCCGGTCAATTGCAAAGCCACTACTCACCCAAAAAGAAATTGGTCTTAGGCGATTTGAAAAAATTGATCAATATCTATGGTTCGAACCATGTTGGCGTTTTAGCATTTAACGAATTGCAAAATGGACTCAAACCAAATCATCAAAGAGTACTCTCTCCTACTGGCGATCTCATTGTAGCTGCACAAAACTTATTTTCTTACCTGCGCGAACTTGATCAACTTAACGTTGAGATAATATTAGCCGAGGAAGTGCCTGAGGTAGGATTAGGCCGAGCCATTAATGATCGATTGCGGAGAGCTTCCGCTGAAATTGGTCGTTAAATAAGTGCTTGGAATTTGTATTTTTCGCTACCTTACCAGCCCTAAAACGAAAGCATGGAAAAGACTAAAAAACTATTAGTACTAACAGGAGGTGGCGATTGCCCCGGACTTAACGC
>JABFSY010000201.1 GCA_013140395.1 Cyclobacteriaceae bacterium | reverse complement strand
TCCTTCGTAGCGCCTGAAAGTAACACACCTTGTCCGGCCAAAATATAGGGTCGCTTCGCATTATTAATCAGTGCGGCCGCTGCCTCTATCTGCGTTGGTTGCAGAGCAGGTTTCGGCTTGTACGTTCTGATAAAATCACATTTTTCATATTTCTCTTCTGCAAACAATTCATTCTGCGCGTTCTTGGTGATGTCAACCAACACAGGTCCTGGCCTTCCTGTTTTTGCAATGTAAAATGCTTTGGCAATAGCGGGAGCAATATCTTTTGCTTCCGTTACTTGCACATTCCATTTTGTAACTGGAATCGTTGTGTTGATGACATCTATTTCCTGAAAAGCATCGGTGCCCAATAGGTGCGCGAAAACTTGCCCGGTAATACAAACAACCGGAGTTGAATCAATCAATGCATCCGCTAACCCGGTAATCAAATTAGTTGCACCGGGACCAGACGTTGCAAGTGCTACACCAACTTTGCCCGACACACGTGCATATCCTTGTGCGGCATGAATAGCGCCTTGTTCATGGCGGACTAAGATGTGATTTAACTGATCAGCATAATCATACAATGCGTCATACACCGGCATGATTGCTCCACCCGGGTATCCAAACATAACGTCTACTCCCTCTGCCACCAAGCAACGCAACAAAACCTCAGAGCCTTTGATCTCTTTGGTAGGTTGTGCTACTTCTCTCTCCTTAGTCTTCGTCAGTAACGCATCCATCAGCAGCTGTTTTTACTTGTTTTGCATATTTATACAATACACCGCTCGTCACACGAAGTGTAGGAGCTTTGTGATGCGACCTTCTGATCGCAATTGTTTTATCATCGACTAACAAATTGATTTGATGCTTTTTGATATCTATCTCAATCCAATCTCCATCTTCCACTAAACCGATCAACCCTCCATCAAAAGACTCCGGAGTAATGTGCCCAATTACAAAACCGTGAGACCCTCCTGAAAATCTTCCGTCAGTAATCAGCGCGACCGATTTACCTAAACCAGAACCCATGATAAGACTTGTTGGTTTCAGCATCTCAGGCATGCCCGGGGCTCCCTTCGGTCCCGCATTGCGAATGACCACTACATCGCCTTCTTTTATTTTACCTGTTCTCACTCCATCCACCACATCAAACTCACCATTAAAGACACGTGCAGTTCCTTTAAATCTTTCTCCTTCTTTGCCAGTGATTTTTGCAACAGATCCTTTTTCAGCAAGATTGCCGTACAAAATTTGGATGTGACCGGTTGCTTTTAAAGGTTTTTCCAATGGAACAATCACATCTTGCTTTTCGAAATCGAGATCATTGGCGTTAGCAACATTTTCAGCAAGGGTCTTTCCAGTTATCGTGATGCAGTCACCATGCATGATTCCTTTTTGAATCAAATATTTTATCACCGAAGGCACACCACCGATTTTGTGGAATGCTTCCATTAAATATTTTCCGCTCGGTTTTAAATCTGCAATCAGCGGAGTTTTGTCAGAAATACGTTGAAAATCTTCTTGTGTGATTTTAATGCCGACACATTTTGCCATGGCAATTAAATGCAAGACCGCATTGGTTGATCCACCTAACGCCATTACGATGGTGATCGCATTTTCAAATGCCTTAAACGTCATGATGTTGCGTGGCTTCAAATCTTTTTCAAGAAGAATTCGAATGGCCCTGCCTGCTTCTATACATTCTGCGGACTTTTCTTTGCTCAATGCCGGATTCGAAGATGAATACGGAAGTGCCATACCCAGTGCTTCAATAGCCGAAGCCATTGTATTGGCTGTATACATACCACCACATGCTCCTGCACCAGGACAAGAATTTTGGATAATACCTTTGTAATCGTCCTCCGAGAGTTTGCCTTGCATTTTTTCGCCAAGGGCTTCAAATGAAGAAATGATATTTAATTCCTTTCCTTTGTAGTGACCACCAGCAATCGTACCACCGTACACCATTATAGACGGGCGATTTAATCTACCCATGGCCATGACTGAGCCCGGCATATTTTTATCGCAACCCACAACAGCAATCACTCCATCGTAATGTTGTGCACCACAAACGGTCTCGATAGAATCTGCGATTACTTCCCGGCTGACTAATGAATAACGCATGCCTTCCGTGCCGTTGGCAATTCCGTCACTCACCCCAATGGTATGAAAGATTAAGCCCACCAGATCCTGAGCCCATACGGCAGTTTTTACCTCTTGCGCCAGCGCATTTAGATGCATGTTGCAAGTGTTGCCATCGTAGCCTGTACTTACAATACCTACTTGTCCTTTTTTTAAATCTTGTTCTGTCAACCCGATGCCATACAACATCGCCTGCGAAGCAGGAAGCGTGGGGTCTTGGGTGATGGTGCGGCTATATTTATTAAGTTCCATTTATTTCGTTGATGGTTTTTCGTTGATGGTTGTTCGTGGTTGGTTGCTTCAAATAACGACCAACCAACAACGACCAACGATTACACTATTACATACGAGTAACTCTTATCCAACACAATATTGCGATAGGTCTCCTGAATCAACGCGCCCATCGAATCTTTCCAAAGTTTAGCTACGGGTTGTCCTTCTACAGATTCAATGGCAACAATTTCGTTCATCGTACTGCAGAAAAATGCGCTATCGGCTTCAAATAAATCTTCCGGCTTAAAGTATTTTTCTTCTACCGGCAAATCCAACTCTTTACAAATATCAATGACTGTTTTACGAGTGATTCCTGGAAGAATACTTTTTGCAGGCGGTGTATAGATCACTCCGTCTTTCTCATAAAAGAAATTTGCACCCGGGCCTTCTGCCACAAATCCATTCAGATCTAATAACAAACCATCATCGAAACCACGTCTTCTTGCTTCGGTAGTGGCTAAGATCGAGTTTACGTACAGTCCGCACACTTTAGCTTCTACAGTAACAGATTTGGGATTGGGTCGTTGAAAAGAAGAAATGCAAATTCGTTTCTGCTTTAAGTTAGGATGTTGTTCACAAGCCCAAGCTGTAATCATCAAAGAAACATCAGAAGGCGCAGTGAGCTCCATATTAGGTCCACAGAAAACCAGTGGACGGATATAAGCATTCGATAGATTATTCTTTTCCAATACCTGATAGGTAAGTTGGATAAGTTCTTCTACACTGTAGGAAAAAGGAATTCCCATCAAGTCACAACTGCGCTGTAAACGCTCGAAGTGAGCCCGCGGTTTAAATACTTTTATTCCATTTACGGTCTCATAAGAGCGGATGCCTTCAAATACACCGTAGCCATAATGCAATGTCTGGCCAAATAAATCTATTTTGGCTTCGTTCGCCTTGACAAAATTTCCATCTATAAAAAGAATGGTTTCATCGTTGTAGTACTCTATCATGTTAGAACAATCGTTAGTTTGTTGTAGTTGCCATAAAATAAAACCGCCCCGATTTTGTCGGGGCGGTTAAAAATTTCTTTTACAAAATCGTCACAGCCCCGGTTTTCGGAGAATAATGACGTTAATGAGTACAAGGCTATTATTCATCAAATTGTTGAGTCGATATGTAGCCCTTCTGTTCATCTGTTTTGTTGTGCAGTAGTGCAAGATGGCAAAATTTTGTCGTGGTAATCAATGAAAGTGCAAGAAAAAGTTTTGAAAACTCTGATAACGAATGTTAGGTAGAAGATCTAATGAGAGCTTAAATACTCTACTATGCCATCCCGTATAGCTGTAAAAGTCTTAACCAATGTCTCTTCATTTTCTTCCAGCAGCGTAACCCTAAATCCTTGCAGCTCTGAACAAAAGGAAGAAATAGGTACTACGCAAATTCCCTTCGCGCCAAGCAAGTAGTAAACAAAGCGCTTATCGTTTGGCATTTCATGAGCCGTCCATGCCTCTACCAACGCTCGTATTTTTGAATCTTGAATATCAATTTTTTGATTTGATTTCAGCGTACCCTCTCTAAAAATAATAGTGTTGTAAAAAGCTCCAAAGGTTTCGTTGAACGTGAGTTGTGGTACTGTTTTAAAAATATCTGAGATGAGTTTGCTTCGCTTTCCAATCTTCCGATTCGTTTCTTCCCGATATGCTTGGAAGCGCGAGTCTCCCAGAATTTTAGGAATCGCCAACTGTGGTAACTTAGTAGAGCAGACTTCTATCATCTTGGCATTGTCGATTGCCTGACAAAGTCTGTTGAAGTCAGCATCTTTGCCACGGTTATAATATTCCATCCAACCACAACGCGCTCCGGGCCAAGGCAACTCTTTTGATATTCCCTTCATGGCAATGCCTGGCACGTCTTCGATTACTTCTGACAAGGCATACGCTCTTGCTCCATTATAGGTAATGTTAATATAGATCTCGTCACATATTAAGAAGAGGTTGAATTCCTTCGCTATGGCTACAATTCGCTTCAACGTTTCCAATGGATACACCATGCCCGTTGGATTATCCGGATTGATAATGAGGATGCCCACTACATTCGGATTGTACTTCACCTTATTATAGAGATCATTCAAATCGGGATACCATTTGTTATTGGGATCGAGAGTATACGTCAATGGCTCATGACTGGCGTGAGCTGCTTCCGCGCTGGAGTGTGTGGAGTACGCAGGTGAAGGCCCAATAATTCGTGAAGTGGGAGTGATGTATTGGTATACTTTAGCAATGGCATCGCCCAAGCCATTGAAGAAACAAATATCATCTGGCGTAATTTGTGTTCCCTTGCGGAGATTTGTTAGTTCAGCTAGAAACTGCCGTGTTTCCAAAATGCCTTTAGAAGGACAATAACTGTAGGTATCATTCTGCATGGCGAGATCAGCGATGATTTGTTTCATCCAATCCGGAATCAAATGATTCTTCTGAATGGGATCGCCTATATTCTCCCACTGAATTTCTTTTCCTAGATTTTTGATTTGCTCTGCCTTCTTTACGATTTCCCGAATTTCGTAACTAAGTTCGTTGGCTCCTTCACTTAATAAATGTTGACGCATTCTCGTTGGTTGTTAGTGCTTGGTCATTCGTTGCTCGATTAACCAATATCTGTTCACGAAAGTAGAATTTAGTTAAGAGGATAACAAAGCACATAGATTTGCCTAGCGATAAAATAACGATTAATTAAACGCTAGAAGAATTGGGAATTGGTTTTCTTTTAAGCCTCTTCCAAAGCCAAAAAGCGCCTATAGAAAAAATGATTACAAACGGCCAAACAGAAACTGCACCAACCAGGAACGCAAGTAAATTCTCCCAGCCATCTTTGAATGAGTTAATAAGTTTCGCAGCAAAACCAAAGTCTGTTCCAATTGGCTGATAATATGTAATAACAAGAGTACTCAGTGAAATTTGACTAGTCAGATAGTTTAGTTTTCCTTCAGCTGATTCAATTTCAGTTCTTACGGTCGATAAGTTTGATTCGATGGCCAATATCTCTTCAACGGTTTTTGCTTGCTTGAGAATTTCATGGTAGCGACTCTCAAGTTCCTTCTTGGTTTTTATTCGTGCTTGAACATCAATAAATTCTTCCGTTACATCTTGGGCATTAATATTCTTGCTATCCACTTTTAACGCAAGTTTCAAAACAGTGATAATAAAATCATCAAAATTACGTGCTGGTATCCGAACTGTAACATTGAATTGCATTTGGTCACTTAAATTCTGTTGAGTTTCATTGGATGAATATCCACCAATTTCTTTGATCAGATTATCCAGTTGCGTCTTAGTTTCATATACATCCTCAACTTTAAAAACAATGGCTCCATTTTTAATCAGTTTTCTGTCGGTTAATTTTACTGTAGTGGCCGGTTGGGCAGTTGATGGCACCTCAAGCATTTCATTGTAGTCGCCTTTGATTTCTTCATCTCTGGGAAACCAACTAGTTTCATCTTTCAAAACCTTGTGAAAAGTGCTGCTACTTTCGGCAAATGATCCTATTTCCCGTCTTTGTTGACAAGAAGAAATTGCAAGAATCGACAAAACAAGAAGTATTCTCATATCCCTTTTTTTATTTTAAATTCAAATACCCAAAAATAGTCACAACAAATTATTCATCTGAACTTATACCCAAGCAAATTAAGAGAATTAGAACGGGGTGCTTTACTCTTTTTTTCGCTCCGGCATTCTGCCAGGCGTGTAAGGTGCTCCGGCAGCTTCCAGCTTTTGTTCGAGGCTTTTCAATTCATGGGCCATCGTATTTTTCAACTCTGCGAGTGCAACATCAAATTCTTCGCCTGCGATTTGCAGCTGTTCTTTCATCGTGGCTGTTGGTTCGCTGGTGGTGCCGTAACCGTCATATATTGCACTGAAGAGTCGAGAGGTGATCGAAGGTGGTGTATCCATATTCAGTTGATCGGCCACACGGTCGCCATTCATTTTCTTTTGTACGCCTCTCAGTTTTTCTTCAAGCGATAACACATCCTTCACAAATTCCTGATTTGGTTTTGCTACGCTCATAATCGCTTCTTTTAGGTGTTTGGTGCGATTGTTGGCATCTGTAAGTAGGGAAGAAGCGGCCTGAACACTTCGTTGCAATTCGGCCGTTTTGCGTTGCCAAGCTACCAAAGCAGGTCGGTCGGTAGCGGGTAGCGTAGAACCCGGCAAAACATTCACGGCAAATTTCTCGGGGCCGGATAAATCAGTAATCACTCCATCTATATATTTTGAAAGTGTGACGGTATAGGTTCCCGGTGCTACCAGCTGACC
>JABFSY010000126.1 GCA_013140395.1 Cyclobacteriaceae bacterium | reverse complement strand
CCCAAATACGCATTCGCCCGTTCTTGAAAAAGCGCAATGGTGTTTTCGCCTGCCTTCAGAGCTTCGTCAAAGTCCCGAACTGCCAGTTGAAACTCTTGTTGTTCCAGCAGTGATTTACCTTTTTTGAATAGAACCTCTTTACTGCGATTGCCTCCAGCTATTGCTTTTTCTAGGTATTCTTGAGCCAAGACGTAATTCTTCATTTCGAAGTATGCTTCTCCTAGCTTTTGGTAGAAGTTCCCGTCTGGTTTTTCAGTTAGCTTCTCGAGTAAGCGAAGATCTTTGATAGCCTCATCAAATTTTTTGATTTTCAAATAGGCAGCAGCTCGGTTTTCGTGTGCTTTGCCATAATCACCTTTTTTGCCAATAGCTGTGCTAAAGTCGGCTATTGCTTCATCAATCTTTTCAATATTGAAATAGGCCTTGCCACGATTATTGTAAATTACTTCATCAATGATTCCGTTACTAATAGCTTTTGAGTAATCTTCGATGGCACCCGCAAAATCATTGGTCAGAAATTTGGCATCAGCCCGGTGGTAGTAGGCTGTCATCAATTTTGGATTTTTTTCCAGGGCTGCATTAAAATCAGGTAAAGAACCACTTATATCTTTGCTACTGAGTTTACAAACGCCTCGCATATCAAAAACGGATCCCTCTACATAGCCTCCGGCAATTGCTTTTTCCAGATCTGGCAGCGCGGCCGAGTATTCTTTGGCATTGAAACGACAAGCACCACGCCTAAAGAATATGTCGGCAGAAGTGTCGCCAAGTTCTATCGCCTTAGTAAAATCGGCAACAGCTTTGACGAAGTCCTGGGTTTCAAAAAAACAGACTCCACGGGCAGCGAAAGCTTGTTTGACAATCGGATTAGTAGATTGATCTTTTTCGCGACCTTCTACGGACTTGGATAAATCATCGATCGCAGTTTTGTAGTCTTTTTGCTCAAAGCGAGCCAGCCCTAAAAGGGCGAAGTCATCGACATTCGCAGAACCTGCGGCTGCAACAATTGTAAGATCTGCGATTACCTTGTTCCAATCTTTTAATTGAAAGTTTACAGCCGCTCTGTTTTTAAGTGCCTGGGGATAGTTTGCTTTGATTTCAAGGGATTTATTAAAATCCGCTAGCGACTCGTTAACTAGATTCAAATTTAACTTCGCCTTGCCACGATTATTGAATACCAGTTCATCAGAAGCCCCAAAAGAAATAGCCTTGTCATAAGCGTCTATGGCGCCTCTGTAGTTTTTCTCTTTGAAACGCCCATTGCCAACTTGAAAGTACACGTCTTTATTTTTGCTTCCCGCGATCGTAGCTTTTTCAAGATTGAGTAATCCTTCCGTATTTTTTTGTTGCTGCATGTAAGCAAGACCTAAAAATTCCAGTGTTGCAACATCGGGCGCACCCTTTTGCGCTACTTTTTCTAAGTCAGTTATCGAACTTGTAAAGTCTTGCGTCTGGAAATTTGCTTTGCCTCTTTTTTCATATAGACTTGTTTCTTTTTCGCCACTGGCCTCAGCAGTTGTTAGCGCGTCAATAGCCGCCTTCCATTCTTTCGCATCGTATTGAAGGTAACCTAGATAAAGGCTAACTTTTCCATCTTTCAATCCTGATTTTACGGCACTTTCCAGTAACGTCTTTGCGCCTGCCTTGTCGTTCAGTATATATTTTGAAATGCCCAGCATTTTTTGAAGTTCAGCAGATGTATCTCCACTCCCACTCACCTTTTCAAGGTCTTCAGCGGCACCTTGATAATTTGCTAAACTGAATCTAACCGTTCCGCGATTTAATAGCGCCTTTGTATAATCGGCTTTGAGCGTGATGGCTTTGTCGAAATCCGCCAGCGAGCCCTTCACGTCACCCAGGCTAAATTTTGCTTTCCCACGGTTATTAAAAACAACAGCATCTGCATTTGTAAATGTTGCCGCCTTGTCATAGAACTTAATAGCGTTTGCAAAATCATTTTTCAGGAATTTAGCATCCGCTACATTTCTAAAGGCATCGTAGTCTGAGGCGCCCAATGCTATTGCTTTTTCCAGGTCAATTATTGCATTGTCAACTGCCTTCAGGTTAAATTCTGAATTGCCTTTGTAGAGATATGCTTCTTTGGTGGCTACGCCCAACCCAATGGCGCGACCTAAGGATTCGATAGCGCCCTTGTCATCTTTTGTGAAGTATTGTGCCGTGCCCAGTTGTTCGAATACTTCTTTGTCACTTACCCCCAATGAAACGGCTGCAGCCAACGCATTGGCACTTCCTTGATAGTCTTTCAGTTTTCCTAAACTAATGCCTAACTCGAGAAACACCTCTTTGTCCTTGACTCCCTTTGATACCACTTTGTTGAGCGCTTCAGCACACCCTTTGAAATCGCCAATGTTGAATTTGGCGGTTCCAATTTGCTGAAAGATACTTTCATCGCTACGGCCCGCAGCAATGATTCTCTCAAAATCAGAGATAGCTCCTTTCCAGTCCTTTAGTTCGAATCTTGTATGGGCTCGGTTTTCCAATGCTTTGTCATAGTCTGGTTTTAACTTCAGCGCCTCATCAAAATCACCCAACGCACCCGTGAAATCCTTTAATGTGACTTTTGCTTTTCCTCTATTGTTAAAAAGCACATAGTCTTTTTTGCCGGTAGCAAATGCTTTGTCATAGTTGGTAATCGCTTCTTTATAGTTTTCAACGCGAAACTTGGCGTTGCCAAGGTTGGCAAACGTCTCAAACTGGTTAACGCCTAGTTGAATGGCTTTTTCTAAATCTGAAATGCACCCTTGGAAATCTTCCAGTTTGTATCTTGTATTTCCGCGAAACTGAAAAACTTCTCCGGTGTTGACCCGCAGTTTTACGGCTTCGTCAAAATCTGCCTTCGCGGTTTCGAATTCGCCCAATTGAAAGTGCGCAATTCCTCGTTTAGCAAAGACCTCCTTGTTGCTAAAACCGGTAGCAATTAATTGTGAAAATTGAACCGAGGCCTCCTGGTAATTTCCTTTTTTTAAGTTCTCTAAGGCCGTTTTGTAAAACACTTGCTGCAAAGAATCCTGGTTCTGTGCAATTGATATACAGGGCAACAGTGATAAGAATACGATGAGGAGACGCATAGCAATGTATTGAGTCTGTAAAAGTAGAAAAATCGTTAGCTGTAATTGAAATAAATGATCCGCAACCTTACGTGGGCTGGTTTTAATCTACTCTTCACTTTCCGGGGGAAAACAGACAATGACAGGGTGTAATCTTGACTCAATAAGCCTAGTTTATAGCGGTATACAAATAGTAAAGGGCGAAACCCACCGCTGCCGCTATGAGCAGGTATCCAAAAACACGGCCGCGGTTATAGTATCCTCTTACATTCATTGTAATAAACTTGAAAAAATACTGTCGGGGAATAACAGAGATATTAAATACACAAGTAGGCACGCGCTAAGCAGGTATCCAAGAACACGTGCCCTCTGATAGTAAAATTTAACTGGTAGCATTCTCATAATTACCTGATTTTAAACTTGATACCAGCAATGTACAAATTAATACTTAAAATCTTCAAAAACACCGATGATCTAGCCGTAATAGACGCCCAGCAGCATCTGTATTCGCGCAGTAGCTTTTCAGTAACCGTAAGAGGCGCCTAAGGTTCAGCCGGACTTGAAATTAATGTGGCTTTTTGAACAGGTTAGCTAAAAAGCGGCTATTCCTTTTGAGAGCGCAATTTTTGGAGGCCCTTATTTTTTGCGAAACTTTTTGTGGTGATAATCACCACTCCGTTCTTTCCTTTTTCTCCATAAGGCTCTAAAGCCTTCTTTTCCTTAAGAACTTCGATTGATTCGATATCCTCCGGTTTTACCTTGCCTAAATCACTGCCAGGTAGTTCTATGTTGTCTAAAATAAATAAAGGGCCCGATTTGGTTAATGCAATTGACGGTGAATTGATGGTCATAGCCTTGTTTACTTTCGTTGTTGCTAAGACTACACCATTCGCTCCTTTTTTACCATAAAGGCGTTCACCTTCCAATCCATTTAATATTTCCAGTCTTTCAAGCTCATTGGCGTCCACCTTGGCCAGAGCTAAACTATCCACTAGTTCTATTCCATTAAGAATGTAGATTTGATTTGACTTTACAAATCTCCATTCTTTTTTAATCTCATCAGGTTTAATAATCGTAACGTTTTGCGCAAACGAGTTGGCAAAGGCAAATATTGAGCAAATGATCAGAAAAAAAATTTTATTCATCGCTATGTTAAATTATCAAATAAAGATACTGCTTTATTTGAGTATCATTGGTAGTTGTCCACTATGTGTTGGCTAATGAGTTTGTATATCTCAGCTACGGCTTCATCGTCCTTTAGTAATTCAAGGTGTTTATCTAAAATCTCCAAATCACCCCTGCTGGCGGGACCCGTTTGGGCATTATTGGGTCCAATGGCTAAGCTCTTTTGAATGGTTTCTGTAACGAGTGGTTTTAGCCATTCAAAATCTAAACTATTCTGCTGAAGAATGCTTTTCGAAATGGACAGCATGTGGTTAGTAAAATTCGAGGCGAATACGGCTGCCACATGTAGCGCCATTCGATCGCCAGATCCGATTTTTACTACCTGATTACTAATCGCTTTTGCCATCAATTGCAAGAACTCATCTGTCTCTTGATTTTGGCTTTCGATAAAAATAGGGATGCTTTTAAAGTCAACTTTCTTCTGCTTGCTAAATGATTGAAGTGGATAGAAAACCCCAACGTTAGGAGTGGCAGAAAATTCGAGTTCGCTTACGGGTTGGCTACCAGAGGTATGGACTAAAATGGCCTCTTCCGGTAAAATGATTTCCTGAGCAATACTTTTAATGGCATCGTCACTCGCTGCAATAATAAAAATGGAGGAGCTACTGGTTGAAAAATCGAGTGAGGCTTTTACTTCCGCTTGGTATAGTCGCGAGGTAAGTTGCTCAGCATGCTGTGGATTACGACTATAGATCTCTTTTACAACAAACCCCACGTTATCTAAGGCAGGTGCCAAATGCCAGGCCAGATTGCCAGAACCGATAAATGAAACCGTTAATTCTTTTCTCATTTTGATAATACCAGGTAAATATGACGAAAGTCAGCGTGGCATAGTTGATTCAACTCTATCTTTCGGATCAAAATTATAGAAAAATGAGTCAGTTTGTTTCGGCTGAAGAAGCTGTAAAATTAGTACAATCTGGTGACCGAGTATTTGTCCACGGCAGTGCTGCTACGCCAACCTTGTTGTTAAATGCGTTGGCAAAACGATCGCCTGAGTTGAGGGAGGTCGAGTTAATTGCCATCAGCATGTTAGGTAATCAAGAAATTGCCAAGCCAATTTATAGCGATAGCTTTTTTTTTAATTCCCTTTTTGTTTCTGCCACCATTCGTGAAGCAGTACATGAGGGGCGGGGTGACTATATACCGATCTTCTTGAGTGAGATTTCCAGATTGTTTGAAAAGAAGCTATTGCCACTTGATGTGGCACTGATCCACGTGTCAACACCTGATAAACATGGTTTTTGTTCGATGGGTGTTTCTGTAGATGTCGTTAAGTCAGCTGCCAAATATGCCAAAAAACTGATCGCTCAGGTCAACCCCAACATGCCTCGTACACACGGAGATGGTTTTATTCATGTGAGCCGATTTGATGCGATGGTGGAATGCATCGATGCGCTTCCTGAAGTCTCCTATTCAAGTCAACTTACAGCAGAAGATTTGACCATTGGAAAAAACATTGCCTCATTGGTGGAAGATCGTTCTACTCTTCAATTAGGGATTGGATCCATTCCGGATGCTGCCTTAAAAGCCATGGGTCATTGCAAAGATCTTGGCATCCACACTGAAATGTTTTCAGATGGCGTTATGGATCTGGTCAAACAAGGGGTGGTTACAAATGCGTACAAAAAGAAACATCCGGGCAAAGTGGTTTCCGGTTTTACTATTGGGTCCAAAGAATTGTATGCCTTTTTAGACGATAATCCGCAGTTTGCCTTTTTGGAAGCTAGCTATGTAAATGATACGCGAGTCATTCGTGCAAACCCGAAAGTGGTTGCCATTAACAGCGCGATTGAAGTGGATATTACAGGCCAGGTATGCGCAGATTCTATCGGAACGTATCAATATTCTGGCGTTGGTGGACAAATGGATTTTATTCGAGGAGCCGCTTTATCTGATGGTGGGAAACCGATTATTGCACTGGTTTCTGCTACGAAGAAGGGCGTATCGAAGATTGTGCCGGAAATAAAATCAGGAGCTGGTGTTGTTACGACCCGGGCTCATATGCATTACTTGGTTACGGAATTTGGGACGGCTTATCTGTATGGAAAAAATTTGCGTCAGCGAGCGTATGAGATTTTAAAGGTTTCTCATCCGGATCATAGAGAAAGTTTAGAGAAGATAATCATCAAACGATTTGGTACCAGGATGCATCCGGTACACTAATGGTCACCTAGCATGTGAATGATTCGGTTTTCTGCCGGTTAGCTATTTACAGTAGCTCGGCAGATTTCAGTTAATTTATTGACCACGAAATCAATCTCTTCGAAGGTATTGTATTTACTAAAAGAGAAGCGTATGGCGCCCTTTTTAGATTCCGGATATAACGCGCCCAGTACATGTGAGCCGGTAGAAGCACCGCTTGAACAAGCACTACCTCCGTATGCGGAGATCCCTTGCATGTCTA
>JABFSY010000238.1 GCA_013140395.1 Cyclobacteriaceae bacterium | reverse complement strand
CTTGATTGTTAATTGGGAGTCTGTGAAAGGGGTTGGGCCCTACGTGGTAGTTGTCAAGAACATGTTCGATGAGGAATTGGTGAAGCTAGAGACTCCAGAAAATTTTGTGGTCATTGATCGTACTGACCCTAAGCTTGCCAATGATGAGGCATTGCTCATTGAAGTAAAGTCAAAAGCAGATAAAAACAGCAAATCGGAGCAACACTTGGTGAAAAAACTGTCAATAGCTCGTCAAGAGTCAGTTAAGAAAATGATTGATGAGATGGGTAGCGATATGAAGGAAGAAACCGCTCTGAACAAGTTTATTTTGGCAGGCTTTTATGAAGAGAACAAATTGTTCATTGATGCTATTACAGCTTATGAGCAAGCGATCAAATTAGCCCCAGATGTTCCGACTTATCAAGAGGCTTACGAAGAGTTTCTGCTTAGAAACAAATTGAAGAATCCGAAATAGATAGGTTTTCAATTATACAAAAAGCTCCGGTAAACCGGAGCTTTTTTATTTTACACCTTTTGGACTTTAACAATCACCAGCGATCTCATTAGAATAATAAAAATCACGGGAAATAGAAATGGATTGAGTGTTTGCGGCAATAGCGTCCAAAACCCAAGAAGAAGGGCTGAAATGATTGCAGCAAATGTGAAGTATCCAGAAATCCATTTTGGAGAAGTTCTTTTTAGCAAACCAATTGCACCAACCAAGTGAAGTGGGAAAGCCCATGCAAGATTGAAATTATTCGCTGCCGCCTTGTGATCGGTTGCCACCCAAAGAATAAAAAGTAATAACCCAACGATACCGGCTGCCCCGAACAGTATTACGTCAAACCACTTGCTCAGCTTTTGTCGTTGCCAATCTCTGTACGAAAGAATGCCGGCAACCAGAAAAAGCAATCCAAAGACAATCCAAGGGTGATACCAATGAAACGGAATTGTTTCGGGCGAGCTCTCATAAACAGATATCTTTTCGCTAACAATGGGTGAGCCACTTAACGTTACGCGGTCGAATGAGGATTCGATGTAGTCAGGCAGAAACATATAGTCATAAGCAGACGCCTTTTTGTCCATGGGTAGTCCCAAGCAGATATCGATACCTAAATCGCCCCAAGGCTGTTGCTTCAAATAGATTTCGGTAAGGTCGCGAATAGTGTAATTGGTTTTAATGAAGGAGCTGTCAAACTTGATCTCCGCTTTAAAAACCTCGACAAAGACATCACGGACTTTACTCGCACAATTGTTATAAAAGTAATCATAGCGATAGGTCTGATTCTCTGGCAACGAGTTATTCTCCAGGTAGCTAAACACCTTTTGCTTTTGAGCCGAATCTAAAGCCAAGGCCTGTTCGTGAACATAACGATTGTAGGAAATGTAGTGATCACGAAAATCCGGGTAAGAATAAACACCCAACTTGTAATACAGATAACCTCTTGTAAAATTAAGGTAAAAGTTAGGTTGGTTGAAATCGAATACACCGTAATTAAAAGCGATATCAAAACCGCGTACTGGATCTATGACACGAATGGCGCTATGACCGAATGCAGAATACAACTCACCCTGATAGGGGCCGCAGGTGATGATGGAGATTTCAGCCTGGGGAGAGAGTATTGTTTGTGCCCGACTGACTGAAAATAAGAGGCAAAAGACAAGTAGGAGTTGATTTCTCATTTCTTAAACGTATGGGTTACTAGGAGCGAGTGACTGATTTCCAATTCATTTTATTTCCCCCGAAAGGTAAAACAATCGCAAACGAAAAGGTAATTTTGGTGCGAGTGAATCGAAATCTGAAAGATACCCTAAACTTTGTTTCTAAGCTTACGCCTGGCCGTGCCTGGAATGCCACTAAGGTGCTTTCCAGTTATTATGGTTCTCGTATTTCAGCTAAGCCCCATCATACGGGATTGCCGATTAGCATATCGATCGAACCAACCACTTCTTGTAACCTTCGTTGCCCTGAATGCCCAAGTGGTTTGCGCTCTTTTACAAGACCAACAGGAATGCTGAAGCAAGAATTGTTTCAATCTGCCATTGATCAACTTGCTCCTACGCTTTCATATTTGATTTTTTATTTTCAAGGCGAGCCATATTTGCACCCGGCTTTATTAGAAATGGTCAGTTACGCTTCTCGTAAAGGAATTTATACGGCCACCTCTACCAATGCTCATTATTTAAGTGATGAAGCAGCCAAGAAGACTGTGCAATCCGGATTGGATCGATTGATCATTTCTATTGATGGTACATCTCAAGAAACGTACGAATCGTATCGGGTGGGGGGAAAGTTGGATAAGGTGATTGAGGGAACCAAGAATATTGTCAAATGGAAGCGTGAGCTGAAATCAAAAACGCCACATGTCATATTTCAATTTTTGGTGGTCAAGCCTAACGAGCATCAAATTGGAGAAGTGAATTTATTGGCCAAGCAATTGGGTGTGGATGAAGTGGCATTCAAAACCGCACAGATCTACGATTATGAAAATGGATCGGAATTGATGCCAACAATAGATCGTTACTCTCGCTACAAAAAAACGAAAGAAGGCAAATATGAAATAAAGAATGATCTGCTAGATCATTGCTGGAAAATGTGGCACAGTTGCGTAGTCACGTGGGATGGTAAAGTAGTTCCTTGCTGCTTTGACAAAGATGCCCATTATGTGTTGGGTGATTTGAACCAGCAATCTTTTGAAGAGATATGGACAGGCGAGAAGTACAATGATTTTCGGGCTTCCTTGCTTAAGTCAAGGAATGAAATTGAGATGTGTCGTAATTGTACGGAAGGAACAAAGGTGTGGGCGTAAGTTAGCCCAGAGTTTTTTTAACTTTTTCCAAATCAGCAGCGCCACATTTGGCACAACCGCTGGAGCATTCATTTTTTGTCTGGAATGAACGGAAGACCATCCTACCCAAATAAAAGGCAGCTCCTAAAAAAACAAGTGCGATTAGAATTCCTTGCATATACAAAGGTAGTAAGTTGGTCGATATCCTAATAGTCAGTGGCGTCAAATGCCCCAATACCTTAACGTCCATATTCGGACGTCAGCTAACGATTTTGAACGCCACCTGTCAGTAAACATTGCTAACCCCGCCCAATTTTGACCATTTTTAGTTGGCACTGATCTTGAAAAGTGACTCCGCAGCGGCCGTAGAACTATTTTTATTACCGCCACATCATTGTTATAATTTGACAGGTATGCTTAAAAACTATTTCACCACCGCAGTTCGAAACCTTTGGAGATCTAAAGGCAGTACCCTTATCAATGTTTCGGGGCTTACGCTGGGCATTGCTACCAGTCTGATTTTGTTTTTGCTGATTAGAAATCAAACGAGCTATGATCGGTTCCATTCTAAGTTTAATCGGATTTACCGTATTGTGATGGAGGCCGATGGAAACAATGGGAAGAACTATTCTTCCGGGGTGCCACCCGTTTTGTGGGAAGCGTTCATGGGGGATTTTCCTGAAGCAGAGGAGGTGGTGTTCACTTCTTTTCGTGGCAGTGGCAGTTTGATAACGATACCTCAAAAACAAGGCGAGCCGAAAAAATTTGCCGATGACAACAATGTGGTTTTTACTCAACCGAGTTTCTTCAAAATCTTTGACCGGAAAATAACAAGCGGAGATGTGAATAATCCACTGGCAGGGCCCAATGAAGCTATTGTTTCAAAGAAAGCGGCTATCAATTATTTTGGGAAAGAAGATGCCGTTGGTGAGGTGCTCGATTTTGAAGGAAAGGAATACAAAGTAACAGCGATCATGGAAGATTACCCGGAGAATACCGACTTTCCGTTTCACGTGATGCTTTCGTACATCACGATAAAAAAGGAAAAAGACGAAGCTGGCTGGGGCAGTATTTGGAGTGATGAGCATTGTTATTTTCTATTGAAGGAGGGTGTTTCGATCGATCAGGTTGAAAAACGATTTCCGGATTTTTACAAGAAGCACCGTGGCGAAGAAAACAAAGACCATGTTGCTTTCCACGCTCAAACATTGGCTAGCATTCATCATGACGAGAAATATACCAACTACAATTATAGCACGGTCAGCTTTAGTCAGATCATGGTGATGTCAGTGATCGCGATTTTTTTGATTATTACAGCCTGCATTAACTTCATTAACTTAGTTACCGCTGAAGCCATCAAGCGTTCAAAGGAAGTGGGGATTCGCAAAACACTTGGCAGTTCTCGCGGCCAGTTGATCGTTCAGTTTTTAGGAGAATCGGCTTTAATTACACTTGTTTCTATTCTCTTGGCAGTGTGCATCGCTCAATTCTCACTTATCTTTTTAAACACCTTTTTGAAAAAGCAACTATCTATTGATTTTACAGATGGGACAATGTGGCTCTTTATGCTGTGTGTTGCGGTGTTTGTTTCTTTTTTGGCGGGGCTTTATCCATCGCTTGTTGTTTCCGGCTTCAAGCCAGCCTTTGCGATCAAAAATCAAATCAACAATAGGGGATCATCTGGTTTTTACCTTAGAAGGGCGCTGGTAGTCGTTCAGTTTTGGATTTCGCAGATCGCTTTGATTGGCACCATTGTGATATTGATGCAGACCAACTACCTCAACAACAAAGATCTGGGTTTTAGCAGAGAAGCGATCGTGAACATTCCGATTCCTGAGAATGTACGCGGTGGATTTGCTGACGGAACCAGCAAGATGCGCACCTTTCGAGATGAAGTAACAAAATTGCCAGGCATTGAGAAGGCGAGCCTTTGTAATTTCCCTCCCTCTTCGGGCAGTGTATCGGCCACTAATTTTAACATCGAAGGAAAAGAGGACGGCTATGATACGCAGTTGAAGATGGTGGATGGCAACTATGTGGACTTGTATGGATTGAAGTTGATAGCCGGTTCTAATGTTCTGGATCTCGATACAGCACAGGGTTTTATTGTAAATGAGAAATTGGCTCAGCTAACGGGGTTTGCGAATCCTGCCGATATTGTTGGGCAGCGGATAAAAATGGGAGGGCGACCACAATCTCTCCCGATTGTTGGAGTGGTGCAAAATTTTCATACCATGTCATTGCACGAACCGATTGAGGCAACCGTTTTGTATAATCGCATACGGAACTACTCTACTATTTCGCTAAAAGTTAATTTGAAGGATTTTCAAGAGTCTATCAAGCAAGTGCAACAGAAGTGGGAGGCTGCTTATCCCAATCACATTTTCTCTTATAAGTTTTTAGATGAAGAAGTTCGTGAGTTCTATGAAGGGGAAAAACGAATGTCAACGCTCATTACTGTTTTCACATTCATCGCGATTTTCATTGGGTGTTTGGGGTTGTTTGGACTGGCCACTTTTATGGCCAATCAAAAAACAAAAGAAGTGGGTGTGCGCAAAGTACTGGGTGCCTCTGTGCAGAGCATCT
Source organism: Cyclobacteriaceae bacterium (assembly GCA_013140395.1). GTDB lineage: Bacteria > Bacteroidota > Bacteroidia > Cytophagales > Cyclobacteriaceae > ELB16-189. The sequence continues at coordinate 1,352 of JABFSY010000238.1, read as the reverse complement.
TGTTTCTTTTCTCCAGGGAGTACATAGTGTTGATATTGATTGGATTTGCACTGTCAGCACCAGTGGGTTGGATTGTCATGAACAACTGGCTAGATAGCTTTCAATACAAAATCGAAATGAGCCCATTCATCTTTGCCCTGGCACTGGCTGTTATTTTTATAATCGCCATTGCAACTGTCGGCTATCGTTCGTTACGGGCGGCTTTGGCAAACCCGTCTATTTCCCTACGATCAGAATAATTCTGAAATGCAATTTCGAATGACTCCTTAGCATTTAATGCTGAGGAGTTTCTTTTTTATGATTTACCACTTCTCCTGAATCACCTTCAACATCTCAGCATGGACACCTCCTGCAGCACACAACTCTCCCCCAAACAGGAAATTATTTCCCCCGGAAAAATCTGTAACCTTTCCGCCCGCTTGCTGAAGTATGAAAGCTCCACCGGCTACGTCCCAAGGTTTGAGATTGTATTCAAAGAACCCTTCCATTCGACCACAGGCAACATAGGCAAGGTCGATGGCTGCGCTACCAAGTCTTCGGATTCCGTGTGTCTGCTCTAAAAATATGCGAATGATCTCTAAATAGTTTTCTTTTTTGTCGGTGTGGTAGTATGGAAAACCAGTTGCCAAAAGGCTTTCATTTAAAGACTGCACGTTGGAAACGTGAATTTCTTTTTCGTTACAATACGCTTTACCACCCTCAATGGCATGAAAGCATTCCTGATGGCTAACCTCATACACAACACCCAATACTGTTTGATCTCTACGGGTAAGCCCGATGCTAATGGCGAAGATAGGAAGGCCGTGAAGAAAGTTTGTTGTGCCGTCTAATGGGTCTACAATCCACTTGTACTCATTTGTCCCTTCTGAATCAGTCCCCTCCTCAGCAATAAAGCCCGCACCCGGAATGATTTCTGACAATCGTTGAACAAGTCTGAATTCAGCTTCTTTGTCAACGTACGAGACCAGATTGCTAAAGCTACCCTTTTGCTCGATTCTGGCTCGATCGAAATTTTCATTTTCAGCGCGTATGAAATTGCCTACTTCTTTGCAAAGTTGTGTTACTTGCTTTTCAACTGATAGTAGATTCATTTTTTTCTCGTTTGCGTTTTTACGAAAGCTAACAATAAAATAGCGACAGAAATCCAGGCTGCCGTTCTGGGAATCAGTTCCCCCTGTTTAGAATAGCGGCTAGCGACAGAGCTATTTTGTATATACAACGAAATCATATCGTTTCGGTTAATTCCGGGTTCTGATATAAAATAGGACAATGCTATCGGGGCAATTAGTAGAGCAAGAGTTAGACCTAGCCAGGTGAAATTAATCGAGCTTTTGAATAATGCCAAATAGAGA
>JABFSY010000404.1 GCA_013140395.1 Cyclobacteriaceae bacterium | reverse complement strand
GGGCAAAGCGGTCAGAAATTGGTCATAGTCGTTCGCAGTCAACCCATCGGCATGACCCCACGAGGGCGCCTTGTTGACACCTATCTTTTTCGGATTACTTTCTTCTACAATCTTGGCGAGTTGGCCCCATTGATCCGGCTGATGGTCCGGAACCCAAGCGCGTCTAAACATTTTGCCAACATCGTAACGAGCTACGGCTAAGTATTCAAGACCCAGATCATTCCCTCTGGCGTCTTTCCCTTTATCATAAATTACCAACATGGTGGTTCTACGAGCTGCAAACCAGGTGGCAGGAAGCATGGTCCGTATAATTGGATCTTCATTGTACTCTCTTGATATGATCACCCACATATCAAAGCCCTCTCTTCGCATAATGCTGGGAAGCACGGTGCGCAAACGATCTTCTAGCAGTTCGTCAATCACTTTAGCTTGTTCTCGCTGTGTGAGAATGAGTGGGTATTGGGCGAACGCTGAATTAAAAAAAAGAACTAAGATTAAAGCTACAACTTTTTGCATGGGCATAATTTGATTTATCGTCAATATATGGCCCCCAAAGTATATTTACAATAGGGAGAACTTAGAATCTATAGAAAAGAAATATGCCGAAGGCAGAGGCTGTTCCCACATTAAATAGATTATTTGAGAATTTTTCTGAGGATGTTTGATTGCCATTCACGAAAGATTTACTTGTGATCTTTTCAAAATTATATCCAATGTTGAAATTGGCTTCTGTGGCGGCATACAACCTACTGGTAATTGCGAACCTAACCCCGATAAGCGGGGCGAACGAAATGCCGTACTCGAGTCTTTCTTGTTCATTGGCTAAGCTACTGTTTGAATAGAAGGAATATCTATTTTGATAAATCGTACCTCTGATATCCATTCCTCTATACCAAATCCATCTTTTTGACAGCGTAGACTGCCATTCTTTACCAAAGCTTGGATTCGCAATATAAGAGCTTTGGTCTGAGCCATTAACCAAAGTTCCCGAAGGTGAACTCAGTCTTATATTTAGCGATAATCCATATCGAAGGGCTTTGTTATCATCTAATTGACGCTTGTACATGAATACGAATGGGCCACCGGATGAATTCAAGATGCCATTTAAAACAATATTGGTGTTGAAGCCAATATCATTTTTCATTTTTTGCATTTCATCTTGAGCGACACATAGATTCATACAAATAGCTGTGATGAGCAACGTGAAAATTCTCCTTTTCATAGTATTATTTTTTTTGTTTGTTGAACGGAATCAGCAAGATTCATGCCGTTTTTTAACAAGTTTGGCTAAAGTCTGATCTTAATTTGACAACGTTCATTTTTTAGCAACTCACGAGCGTTGTCTACTTCAATTCTTGATTTGGCATCATGCATTTTTTCGTTGACTGAACTTTTGATTTCTTTCATTCGCATCGCCTCGATAAACCTTTTGACATCTTCGTCATTCTCCAAGATCAGTTTGGGTACCTGCATGGGTTTGTCGTTATCGCCTTTGGCTACCATGGTGAAATAGGATGAGTTCGTGTGTTTGATGGTTCCTAACTTGACGTTTTGAGCCTCCACCCGAATTCCCACTACCAGTGACGAGTTACCTACATAGTTAACGGATGCATGCATCGATACTAATTCTCCTACTTCTACAGGCTGCAGAAACTCAACTTTGTCTACAGAAACCGTTACGCAATAGGAACCAGCATGTTTGCTCGCGGTGGCATAGGCTACTTTATCCATCATGGAAAGAAGTGTGCCACCATGAATTTTACCACCAAAATTCGCGTAAGCAGGAATCATCAGCTCTGTGATGGTGGTTTGGGAGACCCTTACCGGCTTGGCATCAATTTTTGTCATCTTCGTTTGCTTTCAGTTTTTCAAAAGATAAGAAAGAAAAACTATTCTTTTAAGGAACCAGCCAGTTTCTTGAATCGTAAAAACATGGCGGTGGCTGTTAACGTCAACCCCAACAACAGACCAAGCCAAATTCCGATTGCGCCCCATCCGAGTATAAACGCAAGTAAATAGCCAAGTGGCAATCCAATTATCCAATACGATACAAAAATCAATAAAGAAGGAATTTTAACATCTTGCAATCCTCGCAATGCACCAATACAAACAACCTGGGCACCATCACTCAATTGAAACAATCCTGCGATCACCAATAAAGGACCAGCGATTGCAATTACCTTGGCATCGTGAACATACAGCACGGGAAGAAAATTTCGTCCCGCAATAAAAAGAATCGCCCAAGCCGTCATAATCAATAAAGCAACACCCAGAAGGGAGTACGCGGCTTGCCGAAGATTACCAAAATCTTTCTGGCCCAAAAAATGGCTGACACGAATTGTAGCCGCTGCTGCCAAACCGGATGTTGTCATGTAACTTATTGTTGCCAGGTTGATCGCAATTTGATGGGCCGCCAGCGCTTGCGTTCCTAGCCATCCCATCATCACTAACGAAAAATCAAAAGCCGCCACTTCGAAAATAAATTGCATACCGGCAGGTATTCCGATATGCAACATTTTTTTGAGTAATGCCTTCGAATAGTTGCCGATGGAAAATCCATTTCTGAATTTTTTGAAGCGTGGAGCGAGATATACATAGCCCGCAAAAACGATAGCCATTAAAATTCGTGAGGTCAACGTGGCATATCCTGCCCCATTCAGTCCAAGTGCAGGGAAGCCACAATGCCCGTAAATCAATAAATAATTTAGTCCAATGTTAACCACATTTGCGCTGATCACAATAATCATCGCGATACGCGTTAGTGATAGCCCTTCGGTAAATTGGCGAAAAGTCTGAAACACCAAAATGGGAATGAGTGAAAATGTGATAATGCTTAGATAAGGGATAGAAAGGACAACCACCTCCGGTGGTTGATTGATGTGGTAGAGCACATTCATCCCAATCAACACAATGACGACTAGAATCAAGCTATTACAAAGGTTGATCAATAGTCCATGTTTTAATATCGAAGCAATTTTTGTATCATCTCTTTCTCCGTCTGCGGTTGAAACCAATGGAGTGATGGCGTAAGAAACACCGATGCCGAAAAGCAACAAAAAATTGAAAGCCACGTTGGCCAAGCCTGCCCCGGCCAGATTAGCGGCACCCAAATTGCCGACCATTATATTGTCTGCAACGCCCATGGTCACGTGCCCAAGCTGACTGAGCATAACCGGGTAGGCTAGATGAAAGCCTTCTTTGGCGTGTGTTTTATAATTTTTTAATTCCATTTTGCTTGTAGATAGTCGATAGTCTATGGTCCATAGTCCATGGACAGTTGACTATGGACTATCGACTTTAGATATTTAATTCCCTGGCCACTCGCAAAATACCCATCACACTTAGGCTGTCGGTGATTTTTCCATCTAATACCATTTGCAGTGCATCAGCAAAGGGCAGTTTCTGCACTTTCAAATCAGCTTCGGTGTCTTCAAGGGCTGCCATACCATGAGTCAATTCCTCGGCCAGAAAAACAAATCCTTCCTCATCCGATACCGAATTAGATAGATGTGTTCGCACCACGAGTGTCCATTTTTCTGCGGTGATCCCAGTTTCTTCTTTTAGTTCTCGCTGTGCAGATTCCAACGGGTTGGATGCAAGAGATCCACCGCCCTCCGGAATTTCCCAACTCCATTCATTTAATGGATAACGAAATTGACCGACCAGCCAGGTATTCCTTTGTTCATCCAGTGCAACAATGCCAATCGCTTTGTTCTTGAAATGCACTTTTCCATAAATGCCTTCACCACCGGCAGGATTTAAAACCTGATGCTCTTCTACTTCTATCCAGGGATTGTTGTAGATGACTTTGGTTGAAAGGGTCTTCCAAGGGTTTTGCATGGTTGTTTGTTCAAGAGCTAAAAATCGAAAGTTTAAAGTTAGAAAGTTCGAGCTAGAGGCCAACCCATAACTTTGTACTTTTGAGTTTTAAATACATGCTCAAATCAAGCTACACCAAGGACAAGATCGAGGCTGGTTGCGATGAAGTGGGTCGTGGCTGTTTGGCAGGACCTGTTGTGGCAGCAGCAGTAATTCTCCCTAAGAAATTTAAGCACAAGTTATTGACAGACTCAAAGCAGTTAAAGAAAAAGGACCGAGAGCAATTGCAAGAAGAAATCAAAGGTGCCGCGTTAGCTTGGGCAGTGGCAGAAGTCAGCCACCAGGAAATAGATGAAATCAATATTTTGAATGCGTCTTTTAAGGCCATGCATCTTGCCCTAGACCAACTAGAAGTAGAACCCGAATTTTTGTTGATAGATGGAAATCGCTTTATCACCTACAGGAAAATTCAACACCAATGCATTGTAAAAGGCGATAGCAAATATTTGTCAATAGCTGCTGCATCTGTTCTTGCTAAAACCTATAGAGATGACCTCATGGAAAAACTTTCTGATCAATATCCAGGTTATGGATGGGAGAGCAATATGGGCTACCCAACAGTTCAGCACCGAGATGGAATCCGTAAGCTAGGGATTACTCCCTTTCATCGAAGATCGTTTCAATTATTGCCAGCTCAGTTGGAGTTATTTGATTAATTTTAGCCATGGCCTTTTCAGTGTTTAAGAAGCGACAAGACTCTTTTGATTACAACGTTAGTCATTCTTGTAAGAACTGTGGGAGTCAATTCAAAGGTAAGTTTTGCAACCATTGCGGGGAGAAGGTAATAGATGTATCGGATCGCTCTTTTGTAAAAATAGCTGAGAGCGTGTTGAATGCATTTACTTTTCTAGAGGGAAAGTTTTGGCGAAGCTTCAAACTCATACTGCTCGATCCAGGAAAGTTAACAAGTGAAATAAGGAGCGGCATTCAAGTGCTGTACATGAAGTTAGTGGGGCTATTTTTCGTAGCTAACTTTTTTTATTTTTTATTTCCTGTCTTTGACACATTCAATTCTTCGCTGTATTCTCAAATGAATCAGCAGTCTTATAGTGAGATTGTTCACGCGTTGGTAACTGACTATATTGGTTCTAACAATATTGCTTTCGACCAATTTGCAAAAGAGTATAACACCCATTCAGGTAACCTGGCTAAATTGCTTCTTATTTTTTTGGTGTTGCTATTTAGCGGAATAATCTCGATTGTTAATTATTCCAAAAAGAGCTTTTACTTTGATCATCTACAGATGTCATTTGAGTTTCATGCTTTTCAATTGTTACTTTGTTCGGTCATTTTGCCTAACGTGCTAGTATGGGTCATTCGACTGAGTTCAGCAACAATGGGTGTAGATTGGTCAATTTTGCTTAGTGACGGTTTCTATTCGTGGGTCACGCTTTTAATCCTCTTTTATTTCTGGCTTCGTGCGCAACGAACCTATTATCAACACGGATGGATTGTCAGTATTCTCAAAGCAGGAGTTTTAGCCTACCTTGTTTTTGAAGTCTGGAGTATTTATAGGATGTTTTTGTTTTTCGCTACCTTCTACACCCTTTGAAATGTGCTTGATTTTTTTTGCTATTGAAAAGCATTCAAAGTATAAATTAATTGTAGCCGCTAACCGGGATGAATTCTATAATCGCCAGACGGCCCCTGCCGAATTTTGGGAAGAGCAGCCGAATATTTTAGGTGGCCGTGACTTGCAGGCCAAAGGTACCTGGATGGCCATGACAAAAACCGGGAGAATTAGTATGGTCACGAATTATCGCGATCCGCACAATATCAACCCTATTGCACCGTCCAGAGGGCAACTCGTCAGTGACTATTTGGCGGGTGAAATGGATCCAAGCTTCTATCTAAAAAAGATTGAGCAAGTGGGAAAAGCGTATAACGGTTTCAATCTCATAGTCGGGAATAGCAGCGATCTTTATTATTATTCGAATTATAGCGGAAGTCCAGAAAAAATTGAGCAGGGGATCCACGGATTGAGCAATCATTTGCTGGATACACCCTGGCCCAAAGTGGAAAGAGGTAAAGAAAAATGGAACGCACTACTGACTCAACCTGCATTAAGGCCGGCTGAACTATTTGATTTTCTATTGGATGAACAACAAGCACCAGATGAACAATTACCGGAAACGGGAATTGGTTTAGATCGGGAACGGGCGCTTTCGTCCATGTTTATCAAAACAAATGGGTACGGCACCCGTTGTTCAACGGTTATTTTGATCGATCATCAAAATAAGGTGGAATTCACAGAGCGAGTGTACAATCTGGCCACCTTTCAGTATGAGGATCGGACGTTTAGTTTTGAAATCAATGGTCGTTAAGGGTAACCTTTCCGCCTCTCAACCGTCTTAAAACCACTATTTGGGAAATTAAATGAATTTTTTAGCTCAATTTTGCCTTGATTTGAAACCAAAAGGCGTTTGATCAGTTCAATAGAACTTTAAGCTAACCGGTAACATCCAACAGAAGAGACACATGAGTAAAATTATCGAAACTCGCGAAATATCGAAAGTTTATAAAATGGGCGACAACATTGTAAACGCCCTCCAGTCGATTTCAATTTCAATAGATAAGGGAGAGTATGTGGCATTTATGGGCCCTTCTGGTTCCGGTAAGTCTACCTTGATGAATATTGTCGGTTGCTTGGATTCGCCTACGAGCGGTACGTATAGGCTTAATAGTCAAGAAGTAAGTGAGATGACCGAAAATGAGTTGGCCGCTATTAGAAATAAGGAGATTGGATTCGTATTTCAGACATTCAACCTGTTGCCAAGAGCGTCAGCCTTTGAGAACGTGGCACTTCCGTTTATTTATGCTGGCTATAGCAAGGACGAACGCGAAGA
>JABFSY010000046.1 GCA_013140395.1 Cyclobacteriaceae bacterium | reverse complement strand
GAATAAGCTCAGCGAAGAGCAGGGTGTACTGAGAAAAACCATGCTTTTTACCGGGCTTGAAGTTTGCTACTACAACATCAACCGAAAGCAGAAAGACTTAAAGCTTTTTGAATTTGGTAAAGTCTATTGGAAAAAAGATGCAGCTGAAGGCAAGTACCAGGAAGAAGAACGCTTGGCGATATACTTAACTGGTAATATTGAAAGTGAAAACTGGCAAAACAAAACACGAAATGTGAGCTATTATGACCTGGCTCAGCAAGTGGCACACGTCATTCAGAGATCAACAGTAGAAAATATAAAACAAGAGTCGTTAGTTGACCCCTTGTTTGATTATGGGATGAAAATCATAAAGAGCTCAAAAGAAATTGGTAAGTTGGGCAAGGTAAAAACCGCTTTACTCAAAGATTTTGGCATCAAGCAAGAAATATTTTATGCTGACCTGAGTACGGCCTTGCTTTTCAAATCGGCAAGCCCTAAGTTCGTTGTGTCGGAAGTGCCAAAGTTTCCTGAAGTAAGACGTGATCTTTCTTTTGTAGTCGATAAGAAGATCAGCTTTGCAGAAATGAAAGAGTTGGTGCTGGCAACAGAGAAGAGTTTGATCAAAGACATTATTGCTTTTGACGTTTACGAAGGGGATAAAATTCCAGAAGGGAAAAAGGCCTATGCGCTTGGCTTTACGCTACTGGACGGTGCAAAAACGCTGACGGATGAGGAGATTGACAAAACAATGACCAAATTGATTGCGGCATTTGAATCGAAATTCGAAGCTGTAATCAGGAAGTAATTTTGACAGCTGTTTAATGATGGATATCGGTAGGTTAAAAGAGCGAATTCAACATTAAAAATTCAACATTCAATAGTAAGAACATGGACCAAGAAGCATTAAAGACCAACTTAAACGGACTGGAGCGAAAAATTCTAGTACTGCTGAATGAGCATAAAACCGTAAAAGATGAGGTACGGGGGCTAAAATTGGAGAATTACGAGCTCAAAGCAGATCTTCGCAAACGAGACGAGCAACTGCATAATTTTAAAAATCAGATTAAAATAACTAAAATTGTAGACCATATTAACCCAGAAGACGAAAATGTTTCTGAGTTGAAAAGGAAAGTAGACGAGTATATCCGAGAAATCGATAAGTGCATAGCTCACTTGAGCAGATAACCCGGTTAGTTGATGGACGAACTATCAGTAAAAATAAAAATTGCGGACCGCGAATACCCCATGAAGGTAAAACGCATGGAAGAAGAAAAGGTACGTGCGGCCGGCAAGCTCATCAACGAGAAAATAAAGCGTTACCGCGAGCAGTTTGGTCTGGATGACAAGCAAGATCTCCTCGCCATGGTTGCCTTCGATTGCCTGGTGGATAAGATGGCAGAAGAAGAAAGCCTACAGGTAATTGATGATACTGTAGCGGAAAAGGTGAACTACCTTAACCAACTGGTTTCTCAAGCGCTTTAAGTCCCCTTCCTTTCAATTTTTTTTCATTTCCATTCTTCAACCAAAAAATGTCTGGCTAATAACCAAACAACGTTGGGGATCCTCTGGAAATAAGGTTTAATACCTAAATTTTTTCAACTATGGAAATAATCGTAATTGCCTCTATTGCCACTATGGCTACCGTATTACTCAGCCTGGTAATCGGTTCGCTCATGGCAAAAAGAAAAATCAAGAAAAACGAACTGGTTGCCGGAGAAAAGGCAAAGCTGATCATTAAGGAAGCGGAGATTCAAGCAGAAAACATCAAAAAAGACCGGATTATTGATGCCAAAGAAAAACTGCTGAAGATGAAGCAGGAGTTTGAAGAAGAAGCCAACCGCAAGAAAAATCAGATCATCAGCAACGAGCAAAAGATCAAACAACGCGAAGCACAAATTTCAAAAGAGCTGGAAACGTTGAAAAAGAAAGAGGGCGAGGTGGACGAAGAAAGACAAAGCCTTGCGCGCCAACACGAGTTAGTAAAAAGCAGAAAAGAAGAGCTCGACAAATTCAACGCGCAGAAAGTGGCAGTATTGGAGGGCATCTCTAAACTGTCGGCAGATCAGGCGCGAGACCAATTGATTGAATCCATGAAAGAAGAAGCGCAAACCAAGGCGAGTTCTTATATCAAGGAAATCATGGAACAGGCAAAATTAACAGCTACGAAAGAAGCCAAAAAAATTGTCGTGGAAACCATACAACGCACCGCAACAGAGCATGCAGTAGAAAATTGCGTTTCTATTTTCAATATTGAAAGTGATGATATCAAAGGAAAAATCATTGGTCGTGAGGGTCGAAACATTCGAGCACTCGAAGCCGCCACGGGAGTAGAGTTTATTGTAGATGACACACCCGAAGCAATCATCATTTCAGGATTTGATCCGGTTAGAAGAGAAATTGCAAGGCTTTCATTACACCGGTTGGTACAAGACGGGCGTATTCACCCGGCTCGAATTGAAGAGATCGTTGCTAAAACAACCAAGAACATTGAAGACGAAGTATTAGAAATTGGGGAACGGACTGTCATAGACTTAGGTATCCATGGTTTGGCACCTGAGCTTATCAAAATGGTCGGCCGTATGCGCTACCGCTCTTCATATGGACAAAATTTATTGCAGCACTCACGCGAGGTAGCGAATCTTTGCGCGATCATGGCAGCAGAACTTGGGCTGAACGTTAAGCAAGCAAAACGTGCCGGACTTCTACACGACATCGGCAAAGTATGGCCTGAAGAATTAGAAAAGCCACATGCTATTGTGGGAATGGAACTGGCCATCAAGTATAAGGAACATCCGATCATTTGTAATGCCATTGGCGCGCACCATGATGAAATAGAAATGACGAGCATCATCTCTCCCATCGTTCAATCGTGTGATGCTATCTCAGGCGCCAGACCGGGTGCAAGACGTGAGGTGATGGAGCAATACATTAAGCGTCTGAAAGATCTGGAAAATGTAGGATTAAGTTTTGAAGGTGTTGAAAAGTGTTATGCCATTCAGGCTGGGCGCGAGTTACGTGTGATGGTAGATGCAGAGAAAGCAACCGATGAACGTGCCTCACAACTTAGCTTCGATATCTCGCAAAAGATTGAGAAAGACATGCAGTATCCGGGACAAATTAAAGTGACGGTGATTAGAGAAATGAGAAGTGTAGCCTACGCGAAGTAGGTTTTTATTCAATACGATTTCCAAAAAAGCCTCAGTAATGGGGCTTTTTCGTTTGCAACGTGCGACACCCGCTGGCACATAAACCAATTTCATTTTCACCAATAATTTAGTACTTTGTTAGAATAATCTAAACTCCAAAATCATGAGATTCTTTTTAGCAATAGCCCTCGTTCTAGTCGGCTTTTACGGACAAGCCCAAAACACTCTTAAAGTCAATGGAGAAAAAGACAAGCAATTCGCATTGCAAGAATTATCGAAGAAATATCCTGCCTATTCGCAAATCGCCAAACAAATTTGGGGTTATGCGGAGTTAGGTTTTCAGGAAAATAAAAGCGCCACATTATTACAAGAGACTTTACGGAATGAAGGTTTCGCTATTCAATCAGGTATTGCTGAAATGCCAACTGCATTTCTGGCATCGTTTGGATCTGGCAAGCCGGTGATTGGAATCTTAGCGGAGTTTGATGCATTGCCTGGTCTTTCTCAAGACAGTGTACCTGAAAGAAAATCACTTATTGAAGGAAGGGCTGGACACGCTTGTGGTCATAACCTGTTTGGGACTGCGTCAACAGCGGCGGCCATCACATTGAAAGACTGGCTCACTAAAAATAAAAAATCAGGAACCATTAAGTTATTCGGAACACCGGCAGAAGAAGGTGGTGGCGCAAAAGTGTATATGGTGCGCGATGGGCTGTTCAAAGATGTTGACGCTGTGTTGCACTGGCATCCGTCAAACAAAAATGACGCTAGTCCTGAGTCATGCATGGCGATCAAACAAACCTTATTTAGGTTTTACGGCCGCTCGGCACATGCCGCAGCCGCGCCCGAAAAAGGCAGATCTGCCTTGGATGCAATAGAGGCCATGAACTATATGACTAACATGATGCGTGAACATATGCCATCAGATGCGCGCATACACTATGTAATCACCAAAGGAGGAATGGCGGCAAACGTAGTTCCCGATTTTGCAGAAGTTGAATACATGGTGCGACATCCTGATGCACGCGTGCTGGCAGAACTGTGGGATCGTATTGTTAAATGTGCCGAGGGGGCAGCCACTGGAACAGAGACTTCGATGAAATATGAAGTCATCTCAGGTTCATTTAATCTCATGCCAAATGAAACGCTATCTCACTTAATGTATGACAACTTGAAAAAAGTAGGTGGTGTAAATTACTCAGCTGAGGAAACTGAGTTTGCAAAAAAAATTCAATCAAGTTTTAATTTTAAGGCACCTGATCTAAATCAAGCACAACAAGTAATGCCTTTTCATCTGGGAGGGTTTTTTCCAGCCTCAACAGACGTTGGAGACATCACTTGGGTAGTTCCTACAGCAGGGCTAGGTGTTGCCGCTTGGGTTCCAGGCGTTCCACCTCATTCTTGGCAAGCGGTTGCTACCGGTAGCAATGGAATTGGATTAAAAGCAATGTCGAATGCAGCAAAAACGTTGACCATGACTGCTATTGATTTATTTAACAATCCTGAATTAGTAGACAAAGCAAAAAAAGAGTTGCTTGAAAAAACGGGAGTAGGATTCCAATACAAATCCCTCATCGGAGATCGTAACCCGCCTCTTGACTTTAGAAAGGGAATGAACTAGTATAGAAGGTTACCTTCAAGAAATAAAAATCGGCTTGCAATCGATAGAGTGAATTCAATGAAGAATTCTTGAAGATTGTTGCATTTAAATGGCTATTTTCGATTTATAAATAATACTGTTTTGAGTCCGTCTCGCATCGCTGTTAAACTCATTTTCTTCATCAATGGATTCGTCCATGCAAATCTGGCTGCCCGCTTTCCGAGAGTTCAGGAATTATTCGATATTGATAACGGAACACTTGGCTTCGTGCTACTATCGTCATCGGTTGGGGCACTGTTAGCAATGCCATTTACTGGCTGGCTCATTATTCGAAATGGAAGTAGGCGCATCACCATCTTCTCAATATTCCTGTACTGCATATTCGTTCCTTTGGTTCCCCTCATGCCCGGACTACCTGGGTTAGTTGTATTGTTTTTCATCATGGGCTTAACAGCCGGCATGCTCGATGTTTCAATGAACTCGCAGGCAGTGATGGTAGAGAAGATTCACGAAAAACCCATCATGACTAGTTTCCACGCCCTTTTTAGTATTGGTATGGTGGCCGGTGCATTTTGCGGTGCCCTATTCGTAAAATTAGAAACCACTCTTTTTGTTCATTTTGCTGTCATTGTGGGTATGAGTGTTGCCGCGGCAGCATGGGCACGTTATCATTTAATTCACGATAAGCCAAAAGAAAAGGAAGTTGATGGTCCTGCTTTCCGTTTGCCCAATGCAGCGATGGTAAGTATCGGAGTGATCGCCTTTTGCTGTATGTTAGGCGAAGGCGCCATGGCCGACTGGAGCACCAACTACATGGAGAATATTGCCATGGCCTCCCCGGCATTGGCTCCTTTGGGTTTATCTGCATTTGCATTAGCTATGACGATCGGTCGGTTTTTTGGTGATGGTGCGCGCTTGAAATTTGGTGATCGTAAACTCATGGTGATGTGCGGACTCATCTCCTCCATGGGTATTGCGCTTACCTTGCTTTTTAATAATCCCTATTCAGTAATCTCCGGGCTATTTATAATCGGTATTGGGCTTTCATCCATTGTTCCCATCGCATATAGCATTGCAGGCAATTCAAAAAATCTACCTCCCGGTGTTGGTCTTGCCATGGTTACCACTGTTGGCTATTCAGGTTTCTTGTTCGGGCCTCCCATCATCGGTCTAATTGCCAATTGGCAATCCCTGCGAATTGCGTTGATGGTTGTTGCCTTTCTCTTTGTCATCATGACCTTTCTAAGTGCGAGGTATAAATCAGCCTAATGCTTATTTTTGTTTGATGGATATAAAACAAATTGAGCATGGCTCAAAAGGTGCCTTTGTGATCGATGTAGGTAGTGAGCGCTTGGCTGAAATGACCTATTCTAAAGCCGGAGAAAAAATAATCATTATCGATCATACGGATGTGTCCGATAAGCTCCGTGGACAAGGAGCAGGTAAACAACTAGTTCTTAAAGCTGTCGAGTATGCGCGAATGAATCATATAAAAATTCTACCGCTGTGCCCCTTTGCACGATCTGTCTTTGACAAATCTCCAGAACTTTCTGATGTGTTGAATACATAGCGAATGCCACTCATCGAAAACTCATCGTACAAAAAACCATTCTACTATTGGAACGGACATTGGGAAACAATTATACCCAGTATATTTCGCAAAATTGAGGGAGTAGTTTATCAACGTGAGCGGCTGGAATTGAACGATGGAGATTTTGTTGACTTAGATTGCCTCAACCAGGATAGTTCGAAACTTGCCATTATTACCCACGGTCTCGAAGGGAATAGCGATCGCCACTATGCAAAGGGAATGGCAAAGCATTTTTTTCAGAATGGATGGGATGCGATCGCCTGGAATTGTCGCGGGTGTAGCGGTGACATTAACCGCCTACCCAGATTTTATCACCATGGAGCCACAGAAGATCTTGCAGCCGTTGTTCAACATGCGCTTGATTGCAATCGTTACAAGACTATTGTTCTCATCGGGTTTAGTATGGGTGGGAGTATGACATTGAAATACCTGGGTGAACGGGGAATGGGGGTGAATCCAGCTGTAAAGTCGGGAGTCGTGTTTTCTGTTCCGTGTAACTTAGGAGCAAGCGCGAGCGAGTTGGACAAACC
>JABFSY010000352.1 GCA_013140395.1 Cyclobacteriaceae bacterium | reverse complement strand
ACTAAAAACCGATTCGGCTCGACCTCTGAAATTGGCATTTATGAAATGTTGGGCAATGGCTTGCGTGAAGTCTCCAATCCTTCGGAGATATTGATCTCACAGAAAGATGGGAATCTGACGGGAGCTACAATTGGCGCAACGATCGAGGGCAACAGACCGTTGTTGATTGAAATACAATCGCTCGTCAGTCCGGCATCGTATGGAACGGCACAACGTACGCCCACCGGCTTTGATCAGAAGAGATTGAACATGCTCTTGGCCGTTTTGGAAAAGCGATGTGGCTTTCGTCTTGGCACGCAAGACGTATTCTTAAATATGGCAGGCGGGATTAGCGTGGAGGATCCGGCCATTGACTTAGCCATTTGTATTTCAGTTATTTCATCGATGGAAGAGATTCCCGTGTCAGACAAAATCTGTTTTGCTGCGGAGATTGGGTTGGGTGGAGAACTAAGAGCTGTAAATAGAATAGACCAGCGAATTTCTGAAGCGGAAAAGTTGGGCTTCGAACAAATCTATATTTCAAAATACAGTCAAAAATCTATTGACACGAAAAAATCAAAAATTGAAGTGAAATCTTTCGGCAAGCTGACGGAGGTCTTTAAAGAGCTCTTCGGCAAGCAATAGTTGTACTCAACCTTGCGCTGTTGAGTTCTTTCGCTCGAAAGCTGTGATGAGAAAAAGGGAAGTCAGCATCATAGCAGCACCCACTAAAAAAGGTATATGGAAATTGAAGCTGTATAAAAAGCCGCTGAGTCCCATGCCCGCTGCCCGTGCCACAGAACCAAACGATTGATTCACACCAAGCACTTGACCTACTTCTTTGGGGTTGGCGAATTTTGAAAGCAGAGAAGTAATTCCCGGAGTCAGACATCCATTTGCCAAAGCAATCAAGGCAAGACCTATAAATTCAAAAGGCATAAAAAATCGATTTCCAGTTATGGGCAGGATGGCCAATCCGATCGCCATAAAGAAAATGCCATAGTAGATCATTTTTACTTCGCCTAACCATTTTACCATTCGGCCCACTAACAATCCCTGCACGATGGCCGTTGCTACGCCCACAAAACCAAATACGTAACCTATTTCTTTTTCATTTAATCCGTTCACCTCTTTCCACATTAGCGAACAGGCAATCTGCATGAGCATAAACGCAGTGATGAAGATAAAATTGATCCAAAGTAAATGACTGACCAGCGGTTTTTTTAATTCAGTGACTATGCCTGTTACAACTTTAAAATTGAATGGTAAATTTTTCTTTTTTTCAGTAAGTGATTCCGGAAGCAGGAAGTAAGCCATTATCAAATTAACAAAGCACATTGCAGAAGCTACATAACCTACCCAATCCACGGTTCCTGTCGAAGAGATACTTTTCAGAAATCCACCTAGTGATGGACCGATGATAAAGCCGATACCAAAAGCAGCCCCCAGAAAGCCTAGTGACTTCGTTCTCTCTTCCGGTGACGTAACATCTGTAATGTAGGCTTGTGCAACCGAGATGTTAGCCGAGCCAATGCCCGAAAGCATACGCGACAAAAACAAAATGAGTAGTATGTTGGCTTGCGCAAAAACAAAATAGGCTATACCGGTAATAAAAATGCTAAGGAGCATAATGGGTCTTCTGCCGTGTCGGTCGCTGAGTGTTCCCCAAAAGGGAGCAAACAGAAAATTCATGATGGGGAATATCATAGCGATCAGCCCAACCTGATAGTCTTGCGCGCCTAATTCTTTCGTAAAGATGGGCAGTATAGGGATGATGATCCCGAATCCGAGCATGTCAATGAAGATAGTGACGAAGAGAACAAACAGAGGAGATTTCTTCATTTTTTAAATTAAACGCGCGCGAATTTGCAATTTTGCTTTTATGCAATCAAGCGAACTGCTTCTAATATCTACTCCTGAGGCACAAGAATACCTCAGCGCAAACGAAAGCATTGATGAGAAGAAATTGGTGTTGGCAAAAAGGGAAATTTTAGGCATCTCTTCTTCCCAGATGGCCATCCAAATTATAGGCAGACGGAAAGCAAAATTGAAACTTCCATCCTGGTACCAGGCAACGGGAATCGTCTATCCCCATTCAGTTAATTTGGAGCAGAGTTCTTCGGAAGTGGCCGCCAAGTTTAAAGTGGAGCTTGTGCAACCCGAATTGAAGGACTCGAGTTTATTGGTTGACCTGACAGGCGGTTTTGGTGTCGACAGTTTTTTTCTGAGCACACTTTTTTCAGAAACTATTCATGTTGAGCCTAATGAAGAGCTTTCATCCATTGCCGCGCACAACCACCATCGCCTGGGAGCGACTTCTATCAGGCAAGTTCAACAAACAGCAGAAGCGTTTTTGAAGGCTAATAAGAAAATGGTTAGTCTATTTTTTATTGACCCCTCGCGCAGAAGCGAATCAAAAAAAGTATTTAAGTTGGCCGACTGCCAACCGAACATTGCGGCTTTGCAAGACGCTCTTTTTTCTTTTTCGCGGCTGATTCTAACAAAAGCATCTCCGCTGCTCGATATTCAACAAGCGCTTCGGGAATTGAAGCAGGTGACTAAGATAACCGTGATTTCAGTAGACAACGAATGCAAGGAGTTGTTGTTTTTGCAGAAACTTGACTTCGAAGGCGAGCCGATTATTGATACGGTTAACCTCTCAAACGAAGGGTCCGTAGTTGAGAGATTTTTGTTTACTGCCTCAGAAGAAAAGGCTGCGACTGTGGTTTTTTCACCAACCCTAGATTATTTGTACGAACCAAACGCGTCCATCTTGAAATCGGGCGCATTCAAACTTGTTGCAAAAAGATTTGGACTTACCAAGCTGCAAGCCAATACACATCTTTATACGTCTACCTTACTGTTCGCTGATTTTCCTGGCCGTGTTTTCAAAATAGAAGCGTTAAATCCCACCTTACAAATGTTCAAGGAGCTATTGCCAGATGGCAAAGCAAACGTGGCTACACGCAACTATCCGTTGTCCGCTCAGGAATTAAAAAGGAAATTGAAACTGAAAGATGGCGGGGAGAAGTTTGTAATTGGATTTACAGAGGAAAAACGCAAATCGGTTGCTGTCGTCTCAAAAATCAAATAAGACCTAGTAGATAATACGCTACCAAAAAGAGTAGACCCAGCGTACCATATAGCTTAATTACCTTCTTTCGATTTTGAGTATCCTCCCACCAAAGCATGATCCAGGGTTTTATCAACCCAATCACAAGCCCAAGGAAGCAACTTAAGGCAGACAATAAAAGCAGGTTTCTAATGTAGAACATTCACCAAAAGTAGCACCAAAACTGTTTGAATATTTATCAGAGATCTTTCGGTACCAAACTTCCTTATATTTGCGCCTCTTTTTGTGAAGGCATCTGATTTCCTCTCTCTTTATCGCACGGATGGTTATATCCAAACCCTGGCCGAGGGGATTCGTCTGTCCGCTTCAAACGTAATTCAGGTCAAGGGGCTTCAGGGAAGCTTGGATTCTGTGTTATTAGCGGCAATTCATAAAAGCGTACGAGCCAACCACATTGTCATTCTACACGACCGCGAAGAAGCCTCCTTTTTTTTAAATGATATTCAGAACCTGCTTGGCGAGAAGGAAATTTTCCTCTTCCCGATGTCCTACAAGCGCCCTTACGAGTATGATGAAGTAGAGAATGCAAATGTGTTGATGCGAGCGGAAGTACTAAATCAGCTTAGTAATCATCCAGATGGCAACATCATCATTACGTACCCGGAGGCGCTATCTGAAAAAGTGATTAACAAAAAATCATTGGCGTCCAACACATTTGTCATTCAAAAAGGCGAGGTGCTCGATCGCGAATTTTTGGAAGAGTACCTGCATACCTACGACTTTGAGAAAACAGATTTCGTTGCCGAGGCTGGTCAGTTTGCTATGCGCGGGGGAATCATTGATGTGTTTTCCTTTGCCAACGAACGTCCCTACCGAATTGAGTTGTATGGCAATGAAGTAGATAGCATCAGAAGCTTCGATCCGGGCTCTCAATTGTCAGTTGACGTGCAGGAAAAAATCAGCTTAATGCCTAATGTGCAGACGCGACTGATCCTGGAAGAGCGCCAGTCTTTTTTTGACTTTATTTCATCCTCGTCTCGAATCTGGATAAAAGACGCGGTGCTTACCACTGACATTATCGCTCGCTGTTTTGAAAAAGCCACCCAGAACTTTGATAAAATTCTGCGCGAAAGCGGGCAGACAAAAGTGGTGCTGGAGCCAAACCAGTTGTTTGAGACAGACGAAAGTTTACAGCAGCAATTCAAGAAATTTGGAAGGATTGAGTTTGGTTCTCGTTATTTCTTCGAGCCACAGAAGACATTTGAGTTACGATCCTCAGCCCAACCCTCATTCAACAAAAATTTTGAACTTCTCGCTTCCAATTTATTGGAGTATCAACAGCAAAAATTTGTGAATTTTATTGCTGCTGAGCAACCTAAGCAAGCAGAACGTTTGCACGGAGTTTTTGAAGAGATACACCCAGAGTTGAGATTTCAAACGCTGGAGTTCTCTTTGCGGCAAGGCTTTGTGGACCCGACACTAAAGATTGTCTGCTATACGGATCATCAAATTTTTGAACGCTACCATCGCTACCGCAGCAAAGAAAAATTTTCAAAATCAAAGGCACTTACATTTCGCGAGTTGCAGACGCTACAACCCGGAGACTTTGTTACTCATATTGATTACGGTATCGCCAAGTTTGCCGGATTGGAAAAAAAGGAGGTGAACGGTAAAGAACAGGAAGCGATACGTCTGGTGTTTCGTGATGATGACATGATGTATGTGAGTATACATTCGTTGCACAAAATTTCAAAGTATTCTGGCAAAGAGGGAGCGGCTCCCTCTATCAGCAAGTTGGGCAGCGGTGAATGGGAAGGAAAAAAAGCAAAAGCAAAGAAGAAAGTAAAAGACATCGCCAAAGAACTGATTGAGCTTTATGCCAAGCGAAAGCAAGCGCCTGGTTTTGCCTATGCGGAAGATGGCTTTTTGCAGGCCGAGCTAGAGTCATCTTTTATTTATCAAGATACGCCAGATCAGGCCAAAGCCACAGAAGATGTGAAGCATGATATGCAACAACCTCACCCGATGGATCGCCTGGTGTGTGGTGATGTTGGTTTTGGAAAAACGGAAGTGGCCATCCGGGCTGCTTTCAAAGCTGCGACTGAGGGAAAACAAGTGGCGGTGCTAGTGCCCACCACGATTCTGGCCATGCAACATTATCGGACCTTTTCTGAACGCCTGGCAAATTTCCCCGTGAAGATTGAGTATGTCTCGCGATTCAAGACCGAAAAGGAAATCAAAGAAATTATTAAGCATGTCAAAGAAGGCACGGTTAACATTATTATTGGAACGCATCGTGTGGTAAGCAAAGATGTAGAGTTTAAGGAGCTGGGATTGTTGGTGATAGACGAGGAGCAGAAATTTGGCGTTAAAGTAAAAGACCGACTAAAGGAATTGAAAGTTAACGTGGATGTACTTACGCTTACGGCAACCCCTATCCCTCGCACATTGCATTTTTCATTGATGGGAGCAAGAGACTTAAGTATCATTGCCACAGCGCCACCCAATCGCCAGCCCGTGACGACTGAACTTCATACCTACAACGAAGAAACTATTCGCGATGCGGTTAGTTATGAATTGCGAAGAGGAGGCCAGGTATTTTTTGTACACAATAGAATAAGCGATATAGATCAAGTGGCCAATGTGATTTTCAAATTGGTGCCCGATTCGCGAATAGGCATTGCTCACGGACAAATGGATGGGGACAAACTTGAGAAGGTGATGCTCAAGTTCATTGAAGGCGAGTATGACGTGTTGGTGTCAACAAATATTATAGAGTCAGGATTAGATATACCAAACGCCAACACCATCATTATTAACCATGCAAATCTATTTGGGCTGAGTGATCTACATCAGATGAGAGGCCGAGTTGGGAGATCCAACAAAAAAGCATTTTGTTATTTGCTTACACCTCCCACTTCTGTTTTATCTTCAGACTCGCGAAAAAGACTGGCTGCACTTGAGGAGTTTTCTGAATTGGGTGACGGATTTAAAGTGGCAATGCGGGACTTGGATATTCGTGGGGCAGGTAATCTACTGGGTGGCGAACAAAGTGGATTTATTACTGATTTGGGCTTTGATACGTATCATAAAATTTTGGATGACGCCATACAAGAGCTGAAAGAAACAGTATTCAAAGATCTGTTTGCTGAAGAGTTAACTGCGAAGGCAAAGTTGGTCGTCCAGGATTGTATTATCGAAACTGATTTGGAGATTCTTATTCCTGACACCTACATTAACAATACCAGTGAGCGTCTCCAACTTTATTCATCGTTGGATAATATTAAGAATGAAGAAGAGCTGCAGAAGTTTTCTAGTTCTTTGGTCGATCGTTTTGGCTCCCTACCCGTGGCGGTCGAGCAATTGATTAACACCGTTCGCCTACGTTGGATGGGCGAAGAGTTGGGCTTCGAAAAGATTAGTTTAAAAAATGATAAGCTTAGAGGCTACTTCGTTTCCGGCAAAGACGATTATTTTAAATCAGACGTGTTTGGAAGAATTTTGGCGTTCGTGCAGACTCAACCAAAAAAGTGTCGAGTAAAAGAGACAGGAGGTAAGCCCATTTTAACGGTTGAAGGAATTACAAACGTAGAGGCCGCAATTGACATATTGTCGCCAATTACAGTAGGTCACAATGCAAGTTCTTCTAAAGAAACGTTGTCGGCATAGGGTTCCATTCCTGCCATATCGTCAAAGGCATTGATCAACAATACTTTCTTATACTTGGAAGAGTAGTACACTTCAATAAAGAACTCTCCAGTATGATAAAGATAGATTTTTGTTTCGGCTAGTTTGCGGGAAGTGATGTAATTGGAATCGGCAATCACCAAGTC
>JABFSY010000229.1 GCA_013140395.1 Cyclobacteriaceae bacterium | reverse complement strand
TTAGGATCAAAAGATTTCTTCGTAAATTGTTTGTTGCTCCTGTTTAAGAACATCTTTTTCGATAAAAAAAGTAGCAGAATGGACACTCATTTTCAAATCGCCACATTTTCAAATTATCAAATTAGTTATTGATGCAAGAGAGCGAGTTAAAGGCCTTGGTTTCGTTGTTGGACGATGAGGATAAACAAGTAAGTTCTCACGTAGAAGAGAAGATTCTTTCGCTTGGAAAGGAGGCTATTCCCTTTTTAGAACATGAATGGGAAAGCAATCTGAACCCTGCCGTTCAGGCCCGCATCGAAGAACTGATACACATCCTTCAATATGAGTTACTCAAAGAAAGATTGAAAAACTGGTATGCTAGTGAAGAGCACGATTTATTAACGGGTATGTGGATTTTGGCCACTTATCAGTATCCGGAAATCGAACTTGAAAAACTGCGACAGGATTTGGAACAAATCTATTACGAGACTTGGCTAGAGTTTCGACCTGATTTGTATCCCTACGATCAAGTAAAGGTGATCAACAGTGTCTTATTCAATAAATTAAAATTCGGAGCCAATACTAAAAATTTTCATTCTCCAGGAAACTCAATGATCAATGTCGTGCTGGAGTCTCATAAGGGAAACCCAATTACGCTTTGCGTGATCTACATGCTGGTAGCACAAAAGTTAAATTTGCCTGTAAGTGGTGTGAACCTGCCCAATTTGTTTATCCTCACTTACAAAGATGACAATCACCAATTCTATATTAATGCATTCAATCGCGGACTGATTTTTTCAAAGCAAGACATCGAGAACTACATCAACGAGTTACATTTGGTTCCTCAGACATCATTCTATGAACCTTGTAACAGCATCGATATCGTGAGAAGGGCTCTTCGCAACCTGGTAATGTCGTTCGAAAAAATGGGCGAACATGCAAAAGCGGAAGAAGTGAAGCTGCTTCTCATCGAAATTTCTGATGGCGGTGATTTGGGCGTCTAGTCGGTAGAAAACAATTTTCTCAAACCGCTGCTAACGTTTTACCTTCTGATAGTGCAGCCAATGACTCGATTGTTTTCAATTTCAATTTTCTGGCCAGCTAGCACCTTATCAATGGCATCTTTTAGATAATTTTCTTTGGTGTCTTCAGCTACCTGCGGATTGTCATCAATCGCTCCACTGTAAACCACTTTGAACTGATTGCCTTCCGGCTTTAACAAATAAACTTCTGGTGATTTGCGCGCTCCGAACAAATCCATCGCGATCTGCTCTTTGTCTTCCAGGTAGGGGACGCCAAAATCAGTATAATGGATTGCCATTTTTTCCGGGGTTTCTTGTGGATCGTTGGCGGAATTGATCAGGAGAAATTGGACTTTTCCCCTATACGATTCAATAAGAGTCTTTACTCGCGTTTTGTAATAGCTGTCGAAAGGGCATTCGTTGGTTGTAAACAAAACTACGACCGCATTCAGATTCTTAAATTCATTAAGCGCAACAATGGTTTTTTTATTCACGTCATTCAGGCTAAAGTCGGCAACACTCACCTGGGCATTGGCAATGGCTGACACGAATAGTAAAAGATAGAACAGATTTTTCATGCTAATGGGGGTTGGTATAGACCACGACAAATTCCGGTTCAATTTCATAAGACAAAGCTACATTTAGTTTTTCTTCTCGCACAGTAATCGTTCCATTCAAATCACCCGTCTCCTCAAGAATGAACGGCTCGACTAGTAGTTGTTCTGCAAAATGGAGGCCACGTTTTCCATACACTTTGTACAAGGCTTCTTTGGCGCACCAGTAGACGCAATGTTTTCGGATATCAGATCCCGCATTTTCCAACTCCTCCATTGAAAGCACCCTTGGAGCTACCCGTAAAAGTTTCTCGGTTGGTTGTTCAATATCAATGCCCACAGATTTGTTTTTGTCTAGTTGAACTGCTACATATGGATAGGCATGTGAAAGCGAGACATGATGGGTTAGTTCACGAAGGAACGGTTTTCCAAATTCATCTTTATGAATACCGGAGTAGGGAAGGTCGTTTTGCTCCAAAAGTGTACGAACTAATACGCGGCTGGCCAGCCACTCCAGTCTTTTTGTTAAGTGAATGATTCCCTCCGGAGCTTCTTCGAAGGCGGTAAAAGCGAGTTCTTCTGCCGATTCCTCCACTTTCCAGATGCCCCATGCACTTTCTGTTCCTGTGTTTTTTAGATTGTAAAGAGGCATTGGATGAAGTTACGTTCAGGGTACAATTTTGGCAAAAATATCCCAATAGACTAATCTTGCATTTCATTTGTGCCATGGCACTTGAATACAAGAATGACAACTCCCATCGTTTCAAAAGTAAATACGCTTACGGGGCACCGAGATTGCGTGTATACGCTCCAACCAAGTACTGAACCACACCTTTTTTTTTCTGGTGCGGGAGACGGCATGGTTGTGTCGTGGAACGCTGAAAGCCTTGCGGAGGGTGAACTCGTTGCGAAACTTCCTAACTCAGTGTATTCACTTCTTCATCTTGCGGATAAGGACTTGCTGGTGGCGGGGCAAAATTATGAAGGGATCCATTTGTTGGATTGGCGAAAAAAAAAGGAGTTGGCCTCTTTGAAAGTCACTTCTTCTTTTATTTTTGACATACAGGTATCTGGAAACGATTTATGGGTTGCAACAGGTGATGGATCCGTTATTATTGTCGATTTGGAAAAATGGGTTATTAAGAAGAAGATTATGACCACTGAAAAAAGTGCTCGGACTATTGCGATTAACCCGCAGCGTGGTGAGTGTGCCATCGGCTATAGTGACTTTTTTATTCGCGTATTTGCACTTGATGATTTTCGATTGATTAGAGAATGGCAGGCTCATTCTAATTCTATATTCACGATTCGGTTCTTGCCAAACAGCCGTTTTCTGATTAGTGGTTCGCGTGATGCAAAGCTTAAAGTCTGGGACACAAATAGTGACTATAAACAGGTGGAGGAAATTGCTGCTCACTTGTACGCCATTAATCATATTGCTTTTAGCCCTGATGGCAACTATTTCGCAACGGCTAGCATGGACAAATCAATAAAAGTGTGGGATACTGCCCAACTTAATTTGCTAAAAGTGATTGATAGAGCACGTCATACAGGCCATGGCACTTCCGTCAATAAACTCTTGTGGATGCCTTTCCGTAACTACCTGGCAAGTGCCAGCGATGATCGAAGCATATCAATTTGGGACATTGAATTTGGTGGAGTCAATAGATAGAAAATCGGCAGCAATGAGAAATCTATTTTTTATGACATGTTTGTCTTTCGTGATCTTCGGAAAAACATTTTCCCAGGACACGACTCGGCTGTCACTGTTATTTGTGGGCGATATCATGCAGCACGATTCACAAATTCAGTCAGCCTTTAATCCGACCACTAAAAAGTATGACTATGACTCCTGTTTTCGATTTGTTAAGCCCTATTTTGAATCGGTCGATATCACCATTGGAAATCTGGAATTAACCCTAGCAGGAGCGCCCTATAAAGGATATCCTCAATTCAGCGCTCCCGATGAATTGGCAATGGCACTGAAAGACGCGGGTATGGATATTTTGGTGACAGCGAACAATCATAGCTTAGATCGGGGTAGAAGAGGACTAGAACGAACCATCACCCAACTCGACAGTTTGGATTTTTTACATACAGGTACTTTTCGCGATACTTTGGAAAGAATGAACGAGTACCCTCTTTTGATTTCAAAAAAGGGGTTTACGATTGCGCTTCTGAACTACACGTATGGTACCAACGGACTTCGGGTGACCAAGCCAAATGTGGTGAACCTTTTGGATACAGCGCTGATTCGAAAAGATTTACTGAAGGCAAAGTCGCTACATCCTGATTTCATTATCGTTTTTACCCACTGGGGGTTGGAGTACCAGTCACAACCTTCTGCCGACCAGAAGAGAATCGGAGAGCTTTGTTTTCGGTTGGGTGCAAATGCGGTCATTGGCTCCCACCCACATGTGCTGCAGCCAATGGAATGGCGTAAAAGAGATAATCAGGTACTTGTTTATTCTCTCGGAAATTTCGTTTCGGGGCAGCGCGACAGATACAGAGACGGAGGAGGAATGGTGCGACTCGATTTGGTAAAAGTAAAAACAGCAGAGATTTCAATAAGCAGAATCGATTCTGCCGGTTACCTACTCCAGTGGGTCTATAAAAAACCAACAGGGCAAAGAAAATTTTATGTACTACCCGTACCTTCTTTTGAACACGATTCAACGGGGTTTATCACCGATCCAACCTCATTACTTCAGTTTAAGACTTTTATCGATGACTCCAGGAAATTCTTGAACAACTTCAACGTTAACTTTCTCGAACGCGGTAAGGAATAGACAAACCAAAAGTAAACAGTTGACTGTAAGCATATTCAGAACAATTTACTATATTTGTTTGTCGATTTTTTCATTTTTTAAGCTTCTTCTATTTTTTAAACTGGTTAACTAAAAAATCACACTATGAGAATCACCCCATTGGAAATTCGCCAAAAAGCTTTCGAAAGAGTATTGCGTGGCTATGACAAAGACGAAGTAAATGCGTACCTGCAATCACTTTCTCAGGAATGGGAACGCATGCAGGACGATATCAAAGAAATCCGGATCAAATACGAAGCGACAGAACGCGAAGTCTCAAAATTGCGCGAAGTAGAAAGTTCTCTTTACAAAACATTGAAGACCGCGGAGGACACGGGCGCGAACGTAATTGACCAGGCGAATAAGACTGCGGAGCTAATTTTGCGTGAAGCCCAAATGAAGGCTGACTCGATGGTTAACGAGGCAAAATCAAAAGCCAAGAATTCGATCGAGGAGGCCGAGTATGTTTCAAAACAGCTCCTGGCAGAAATGGAAGAACGGGTAAAAATGCTTGGCCAGCATTATAAAACACTGGAGTTGCATAAAGACAATTTGTTGTCAGATATGAAACGCCTTGCTGCTGAAACGATTGATAGAGTAGAGCGTGCAAAAACAGCTGCACGTGATTTTGATCCCGATCAACACTTGGCACTTGCAAAACGAGAGTCTAAAAGAACACTTTTTCCCAACGCTGAAGTGGAACGTGAAATAAAAAACGCCATGGCGCTGCCATCACAAGAAGCCGTGAAAGAAGTACCTCAGCCTGTTTTCTCTACAGAATTTAAGGCACAGAAATCATTCTTTGACGATATTCAATGACGGGCAGAGTAGTGCTGGAGGGTCTTGAGTTCCACGCCTACCATGGAGTCTATCCACACGAGCGATCATCTGGAAACAAGTTTGAAGTAGACGTGGTAATCGATACCGAGTTTTCAGATTCTGCTTTTCGAGATGAACTGACCGGAACCATTAACTATGAAGACGTCTATGCGATTGTGAAAGATGTGATGGAGCGACCTGCCAAGCTATTGGAAACGGTTGGCCATTTGATAGCTGAGCAGTCACTTCGTTCTTTTCCTTCGGCAAAAGCTGTGGAAGTAAAAATCTCGAAATTCAATCCGCCCATTGGAGGTGTATGCAAGAAAGCGAGTGTGGTGGTCTCGAAACCTAGGTGAAGAAAATATTAGTTCCCAGACAAAAGCTTTTGTGAGTTTTTAAAGGGGCAAGCCTTGTAGTAGAGTAGCAAGATGTTACTTTGCCTCAGCAAACATAAACCCTCTGGCATCTGCACCTTCATAGAAATCAACCTCTTTACCAATCAAATACATCGTGTGTTTTTTCTCAACATACACCTGTATACCCTCCAGTTCATACGCCAAGTCGGTTGGTTTTTGTTTGTCAAACCCAATAATAAGCGATACACCCCCACATCCACCACCTTTTATTCCTAGTCGTAGGCCATAACCCGCAGGGATATTTTTAGACTGCATGATCTTCTTTACTTCTTCTGCAGCCCTTGCACTAATTCCAATTGGTTTTACGTTGTCAAACATCCTATTCCAGTGTACTTGTATGCGTTTAAAATTAGCTAAATTTCGAACATATTAGACCATTAAATAATTCCCATGAATGCCTTACTAGAATTTGGAAAGATATTGATACCAGCCTCGATCGTACTATATGCGGTTTATCTTATCGTGCGATCATTTATCCAGCGTGAAATTGAGCTAAAAAAACTAGACGTGCGTGGCCGCAGCATCGAAACGATTTTGCCAGCCCGACTTCAAGCTTATGAACGAATGATCTTATTTCTGGAGCGTATTTCTCCTCAAAATTTACTCATCCGACTAAACAACCCCGGTTTCTCTGCCAGAGATTTTCAAAAAATTCTACTTGATGAGGTGCGTAATGAGTACAACCACAATGTTTCTCAGCAAGTGTACATGAGTGAGGAGGTATGGAGCCAGATAAAAAACGCAAAGGAAGATTTAATCATTATGATTAACGAATCTGCAACGGGAATGCCACCAGAGGCAACTAGCATTGATCTTGCAAAAAAGGTTTTTCAAATGACGATGGATAAAAAGGTGGATTTGATTAACCATGCACTATCGGAGTTAAAAAAGGAAATTCAGCAGATCTTCTAGATATGGCAAAAGTTGCATTACTGGCCGGCACCACTGGGTTGATAGGTAGTCAACTATTGGAATTTATGTTGGCAGATGAGCACTATTCATCCGTGATTGCCATTAGCCGAAGACCGTTGGGTAAATCACATCCTAAACTAACAAACATTGTTTGCGATCTTAGTGAACTTACTACTGCCCTAGCTCAAGTACAGGCGAACGATGTCTTTTGCTGTTTGGGCACAACCATGCGCCTGGCAAAGACAAAAGAGGCTTTTCGGGCAGTCGATTATGATGCGCCTTTAGCGTTGGCTCGAATTGCAAAACAAAACGGAGCAACGCAGTACCTGATTGTTTCTGCTTTAGGCTCAAATAAAAACTCTTCCATATTTTATAAT
>JABFSY010000371.1 GCA_013140395.1 Cyclobacteriaceae bacterium | reverse complement strand
ACCTGAAACTCATCGATCACA
Organism: Cyclobacteriaceae bacterium; assembly: GCA_013140395.1. Lineage (GTDB taxonomy): Bacteria > Bacteroidota > Bacteroidia > Cytophagales > Cyclobacteriaceae > ELB16-189. The sequence goes on along the minus strand of JABFSY010000371.1, from coordinate 6,875 downwards.
AAAAGGGGGTGACCTTCAAAAGGCGCACGATTGAAAACGCCCAATTCTTTTACCTCTACCGTCATGTTTGGAAAGTTGCTGAAGAGTGAAAGGCTAAAGTTATTAACGTCAAAAATGACATCTGCATTAATGCTCTTGGCTATTTCTCGGTCAATGGCACTCTTGATATCATCTTTAAAAACACGTGGTAAAACAAGGGCGGCAGCGAATAGTAAGCCAAAGAAAATACCCAGGCCGATCAATACTTTTTTTATGATTTTCATAAAGACTTTCGTTGAAATAACAAAGTTAACAAATCGCAATTGATCATGGCGAACATCCTGTTATTGTAGTGTGTCCTTCGCCAAGGCGTTGTTAAAAATACTTCAACATCAGCTTGACGATCGACTGTTTTAACTTTGATCGAAATGGTGGATAGAGCATCTCGATAGATGAAAAACGACTCATTTGTTGCAGTACGGGTTTCTGGTTAGAGAACTCGAGGAAACCATAATAGCCATGCGATTTCCCAATTCCACTATTGTTTACTCCCCCAAAAGGTAAATTTGCATGGGTAAACTGTATCACACATTCGTTAATACAAACGGTTCCTGCGGATGTCGCTGCTAACAACTTGTTTCTAGAGCCACTATTATGACTAAACACATAAAGCGCCAGAGGCTTTGGCTTGCTATTAATAATTTCTATCATTTCATCATCTGTGGAGTAGCTGGTAATGGGTAATACGGGGCCAAAGATCTCTTCTTCCATCATACGAGACGAAGCTGCTACATTGGTGAGGATCATCGGATGAATAAAGTTGGTTTGTTCATTTACAAATCCTCCCATTTCAATTTTTGCTCCCGTTGAAAGGCTGTCTTCTATGAGTCCACTAAGTCTTTTAAAGTGTCGTTGATTTACAATTCGCGAATAGCTAAAACTTGCTTCATCTATTTTGCTATTTTCTCCAAAGAGAAGGAGTACCTCCCTTTTTAAGGCCTCCACAAATTTGTCCTTTACCTCGTGGTGTACCAATACATAATCTGGCGCAATACAGGTTTGGCCGTTATTCAAAAATTTACCGAAGGCAATTCGCTTTGCAGCATCGTCAATGCGAGCTGTTTTATCAACGATTGTGGGTGATTTGCCACCTAGCTCGAGAGTTACAGAGGTCAGGTTTTCAGCGGCTGCTTTCATTACCACTTTGCCAACCGCTGGGCTACCGGTAAAGAAAATATGATCGAAGGGTAAGCGCAACAATTCGGTCGACACGTCCTGCCCACCTTCAAACACTGTCACCACATCTTCTTCAAAAAACTCGCGAACTAGTTCGGCAATTAGTCGGGCGGTGTGAGGCGTTAGCTCTGAAGGCTTGATGATGGCCGTGTTCCCCGCAGCCAAGCAAGAAACCAATGGCCCAAGACATAAACTAAAAGGATAATTCCACGGAGCAATTATTAAACAAACACCCTTTGGCTCGAATACAATTTTTGAACGCGTCCCCAAATAGGTAAGTGGAGCATCAATCTTTTGGGGCGCAGTCCATTGATCCAATTTCTCGATGGCATGCCTTAGTTCGCTCAATACTGGATAAATCTCTGAAAGATCCACTTCCATCAATGGCTTCTTAAAATCATTGTGAACCGCATTCCCAATTCGTTCCCTATTGGACAAAATAAAATCGCTGAAGCGTCTCAATAGCTTTTTTCGGTCGGCAATCGGCTGTTTTCGAAGCTGTATGCTTTTAATCTGGTGTGAACTGAAAGTTTTTTGGATTTGCTCTTTGGTTGCGAAAATGGCCTCTGTTATCACTTTTAAGGGTTTTTTACAAGATATCGAAAATTAGCAAAACATCGAATGTTAAGTTTTTAGCTGTTTATTTGGTCAATGTTATCAAATTATTACCTTTATCATAACAATTTGGTAACATTGACTTAACATGAAAAAAAGGCTTTGGCTGTTCTTCGTTCTGATCCCGCTGCTTGGCGCTGGCCAGAATAACTTATTGCCCAGCCTTCTAAAGACAACTCCTTCAGCCAACACTGATCTCATCAATAAAAAGGTAGTCGACTTCATCTCACTTCAGCAAACAAAACAAGCTAGGTCTAAAAGCGAGATTAAGTTCTTGCATTCTCTCTTCAATGAATCACACAGAAAATTTCTGAAACATTACAAGCCCTATAGCCAGTTCAACGAACCCTTCGAGAGCGGCCATTACGATTGCTTAAGTGGCACCGCCTTCTTTAGCCTAATGCTAGAGTCCCTGCAAATGAACTACAAGATCATAGAAACCAATTATCATATTTTCTTGCTGGTAGAAACTCGCGAAGGACAAGTGTTGTTGGAAACTACTGATCGCCTTTTTGGATTCAAGACGAATCCGTTAGAAATTGATAAGTGTTTAAAAGACTACAAAGAGAATCTACTTACAGCCTCTAGTGGCAATATGCACTACTACCAATTTCAGTCAAGACTCTTTCGCGAAATAAAATCTACCCAACTGAGCGGCCTTCTCTATTTTAATCAAGCGGTAGTGGCTTACAATAAGCGTGAATGGGAGCAATGTGTATACCATTTGGAAAAAGCTCGATTTATTTACGACAATGCGAGGATTTCAGAATTAACTCACCTCTTGGTTGAAACAATTTCTCAAGCTGATCTGAACGAAAAGTCTAAACAAGAATTACTTATCCACCTAAGTCCATTTGTAACCGATTTGCCGGTATTGGCTGGGCGCTAGTTTTGCAATATCCGAAGTTCCACTCTCCGGTTCATTTTGTGCGCTTCTTCCGTGTTTTCTCTCGAAAGTGGTGATGTGCCTCCAAAAGCCTTTGTTTTAATTTTGGACCTATTGGAAACCTTTGAAACTAAATAGTTTTTAACAGCATCCACTCGTTCTTGCGATAGCTTCATATTCAGTTTGGGATCGCCCTTGATATCTGTATGCCCTTCCAATTGAACAACCATAGCAGGATTATTCTTGAGCATAACAACTACTTCGTCTAGCTCGTCATGCGACTCAGGTGAAATCCGGGCAGTACCTACTGCAAATATCAAATTATCTAAACGCATGATATGACCCGCGCGATGTGAAGTGGTTTCCGAATTTTTAGCAACCGTTGTAGGAAGCGAAAGCTCCACATCTCTGACAACTTTTCTTTCTGCATTTGCTTCCGCTGGATCCAATAAGTACTTCGCGGGGGCAAAGCCAGGGGCCTCTATAATTATTGAATATTTCTCTCCTTCAAAAAGCGGAAACAAAAATGAAGATCCGCTAAGAGATCCAACAACATTTGCATAAGGTTCACTTTGATAAGATATCTTGGCGGTAATCGGCTCTTTTGTAGCTGCGCTAATTATCTTTCCCTGTGCGTAAATAAGTGTATCTGTTGATTGAGCAACTGAGAGTATCGTAATGAACACAGCAATAGTTGTCAAAATGAATTTCATAGTTTCCTGTTTAAACAGCTCAAAAGTAGGTTCACCAAAACAACACTTACATCTTCACTATCTTGAATTCGACTCTGCGATTTTTCGCATTACCAGCCTTGGTATTGGTGGTGTCTACAGGTTTTGATTCACCAAAAAAGGTTGTGTTGATCCGTTCTTGCGAAACACCTTTTTTCACCAGATAATTTGTCACAGCTTTTGCCCTTCTTTCTGATAGCTTTAGATTGTAACTATCGGGGCCCAAGTTGTCTGTGTGACCAGCTATCTCGACCTGCAAGGTAGGTCGCTCACTCATCAGTCCGACAATTCTATTTAACTCAGGGAAAGACTCCTGGCTTAGAATAGAAGTATCAAACGCAAAGAAGATATTGTTTAAAGGAATCTTGGCATTCTCTGCTATGGGTGTCACTTCAATTGGCGCGATGTCGACAGGCTTACCATCGACAGGTTTGCCATCAACAAGCACTGCATCGGTGGGCGCCAGTTTTACATCCTGGTTTATTGGACCATAGGCAATCCTTCGAAGGTCTAGATTTTGATTTGTTGAGAGATGATCTTTCGCTTCTGCTCGAACGCCATACATGCTTCCCACTGGCAACTGAATCTCGTATTCTCCCGTCACCGGGTCTGACTGCACGGTGCCTACCTGCTTTCCATCTGGTAAACTCTCATAAATAACTTTCGCCCCAATCGGTTTGCCTGTTTTCGCATCGATCAGTTTTCCTTTTACAAGAACAACTGGATCGGGCAGCATAAAAACAGGAATCTTCAATCGGAAAATATCTACGTTGTTTTCCGTTACCCCTTTTGAGAAATAAGCAAATTCGCTACTGGCTGGGATGTTGAAAAACAAATCGTCAAATTTTGAGTTAACTTCTGATCCTAAGTTTTCGGGTTCGCTCCAGTTCGTCCACGTGTCATCGAGCCTGACGGATCTGTAAATGTCAGAACCTCCATAACCACTAAATCCTTTTGAGGAAAAATAGAGTGTCTTGTTATCAGCAGCCAAAAAGGGTGACGCGTCTTCAGTAGCGGTATTTATCGTTCTACCCAAATTAACTGGTTCAGACCAAACCGAATCATTTTTTGGGAAACTGACATACAAATCACGGTCGCCATAAGAGTCTTCTCTTTCTACAGACATCAACAGCGCCATGCGTGTATTGGCCAGAAAATAATGCGATTTCTCATTGAAGTTATAATCATTTTCAATCTTTACTGCTCGCGGTGCAGTCCACTCTCCATTGACGTTGTTACTAATGGACATTCCCGCTAACATCTTTTTCCCGTCCTTCAAATACTGATTGCCTAAAACCATGATAGCTGACTTTCCATCGGGCGTCACAGAGGAAATAGCATTGATAAAATTGGGATATTCATTGTTGAATTTGGGCCCCATATTTTCAGCCAGTGACCATTTACCATTGGCATCTAAAGTAGAGTACCAGATATCTTCTTTGTCGTTTATGCCTCCAATGTTTCCAGGATGATTTCTCCTGCTAAAATAGAGCGTCTTGCCATCAGGCGACAGGATTCCATTCAAGTCGTTGTATTCACTATTCACATTATTGTCCAAACGTTCTGAGATCAATCCCTTTGCTAACAACTCGGGTATATTAATAATGGCGGCAATTGGAAGATTGGAATCGGTAATCGCGATGGCATCAATAGAAAAATAATCTGTCAAAGCTGCACCGTCAAATTCTAACTTGATGGAAGCCACTTTATAGGGCGTCTTTTCAATGAAGATATTTTTCATTCTGCCCTTAACGGGAATTGTCTGGGGAACTAACGTCTGAATAATGTGCTCTTGCCCGTTTTCTTCGTATGCTATGACTCTGTAAAGACCACTTGGGTTGTTCGACTCCGCTATTGCAACCTGTTGAATCTGCATTGGGTTTTCGAACCCCACTTTAATGGATTCTTTTCGTTTTGGCCTATCAGGTGTCCATGCATTTGGGTTTTGACCTGCAGAGGGCAGAACATTTGGCTTACCTAGAATCTGCTGTGCAGAGTATTGCACGGGGGTCAATTCAGTAGAAAAATCAATGACTTTTGAGGCCCACTGCACCACCTGGCTTTCTGCCACGGTAATTGACGTTACGGAAAGAATCAATGCGAGAAATTTCTTCATAAAAGGTGTGTAGGCGGTATAAGTCAATCTTTCCAAGGTTTAAACTTAGTTAAAAATTGAAAAATGCCGAAAAAGTCATGCAAAAAAGAAAATCTTGGTTTGTGACTTGCAAACGATTGAAAAAATGCTAGTTCAGAGAAGACTTATTGAACAGCAAAAAGCCGATATGCATAAGCACCCCTAATTGATATCTTTTGTCGTCATAATAGTTGACACTTAGGCTTATTGGCCCCACCGAAGTGTGTGCAACCACACCAGCTGTTGCAGCAAAATAAATCTTAGTAATATCCGTATCGAGCTGGGCTTGTTGGTTGAAATTGTTAGAAATTCCAACAAGCGGTTTAAACGCATATGCCTCCAACCGTACGTCTAAACTTTTGCGAACAGAATAAACATTGCGCCAACCACCAGCTACGTAATTGAAAGCCCTAAAATTTTCCAGCAACAGAGTCCTGCTATCCTGCATAGGGTTAAAAGCAGGGGCGTTAATAATTGTGCCGAAGTAGTTAGAGAAGGTGGGCTGATTGGACAAAACCCCCTCAAGTAGATATCCTGAGCTGTACTTTCCAGCTTTAAAATATTGTTCAAGTATAATTTTCCCCTGAACCCATGACCGGGAAGTTGAAGATGTTGTTGTCATCACCGAGGTAGTTCCTGGGTCAAGCCTTTCATCCAAATTAAACCAGTTTGCACTAAAAGAATAGGATCGCCCTTGCGAAGCATATTGTTTTCGGTTCAATGAGTTAGAGGAAAAACAAATACCTAGACGATTTCCCTTTACCTCTAACGCATCTAATGTGTCAGTCGAAACGAGTACGTCTTTATCAATAAATTGATCTTGATTAAGCACGTAGCCTCCGTTAATTACCAACTTAAATTGATCACCAACAGGGAACCCCACATTGACCCCGTATCTTCTATCTACCCGATCTAGTACAGTCGGGGTAAACTGTCGTTGGATAATATCATCCCCCTGCAGAAAGCTCCAGCTATTGATGATCATCTCTGGCTCTACATAAAACTGACCGAGGAATGGAAAGTCCATTCGTCCTTTCAAAAGGACAGACTTATAAAAATTCCCCGCAAAAAAATTTGCGGTGAAATGGGTAAGGGCACGGTTAAAATGGTAGTAGTTAATACCTAAGAAAAGGCTGCTAATACTGCGGGTAGCAATCACCCCACCAAAATCTACCTGAAAATTATTCTGAGGACGCCTGGTAAGAACAAAGTCAAAATTATTTGAGCCTTTTTTGTAGTTAAAACTTGGATACACATTATTAAAGAACGCCTCCGAAACCAACCTGTAATAACC
>JABFSY010000461.1 GCA_013140395.1 Cyclobacteriaceae bacterium | reverse complement strand
AAACTACAAACCGAATTGGTAGCCAAGCAAAATGAAAAGATGATTCAGGATCAGAAGGCTCAATTAGGAAAAGACATTACTGCAATTGACGATTTCTTGAAGGCGAAAAATGTGGCTGCTCAAACCACTACTTCAGGGCTTAGGTATATTATTACAAAACCCGGAACCGGTGAAAATGCTAAGGCTGGGCAGCAAGTAAAAATTGACTATTTAGGGTATTTATTAAACGGCAAGTATTTCGATACAAGTATCGAATCGGAAGCAAAGAAAAACAACCTGTATACGCAAGGGCGTCCGTATTCCCCGCTAGAATTGACAGTGGGTGCGCAACAAGTAATACCAGGTTGGGAAGAAGCCATTCAATTAATGAATAAGGGATCGAAGATGACTGTTTATATCCCCTCTACATTAGCGTACGGTAATCAACGAAGAGGTGATGTGATTGCTGAAAATTCTGTGTTGGTTTTTGATATGGAATTGATTGAAGTTAAATAATAGCGTATGAATCGGATATTTTTCTTGTTGGTAGTGGTGGGAGTCGGCTTGTTTGGGTGTAACACCGATACTCCCAACCCAGTGACGTTTGAAGATCAGTTAGCAAAAGATAGATCAGCCATTGATTCTTATCTGGTCAGCAAAGGTATTGCAGCGTTGACAGATTCTGATGATTATGGAGTCCGATACTTAGTGAATTTAGAGGGGTCCGGAATTAAACCTATGGGTGCCTCCGATTCAGTTACAGTAAACTATACACTTAGATTATTGCCTTCTGAAGCGGAGATTGAAAAATCAACTGCGCCTGTGCGTTTTCTTCTTGGGGATCTGATTCCGGGTTGGCAAATTGGCCTTCCTTTAATTAAGCAAGGATCAAAAGCAAATTTTTATGTTCCGTCAGGTTGGGCATATGGATCTGCTCAACAAGGCAAAATCCCTCCAAATTCGAATTTGATTTTTGAGATCGAGTTGTTAAAAGTATTCCCGCAACTCAGAAAAGATACACTCGCAATTAATGATTACTTGGTTGTTAAAGAAATTAAAAATGTGCTGAAGGGACCCGAGGGGTTGAAATACGTTATTACTTCATTAGGGACGGGCGTCAACCCTAGCGCAACAAGTACTGTTTCGTTTACTTATACTGGAACAATATTGAGCACTACCAATGCTACCGTCTTCGACCGTAGATCCAATCCTGTGGACTTTTTGTTAACTGGCTTGATTAAAGGCTTAAAACTTGGAATACCTTTGATTCCTGTTGGTACTAAAGCCACATTTTTCATTCCATCCACACTTGGTTATGGCCTCAGTGGAAGTGGTTCGATTCCGAGCAATGCAAATTTGATTTTTGAAATAGAATTGACAGGTAGCAAATAGTTTTTCCTAGATGAGTCTATGAGGGGCCTCTTTTCTGTTGCAGCAATTTTTATTTTATTTGCTCGATGCGGTGAAGAGAAAATTAATTTGACCTATAAAGACCAATTGGCAAAGGACGTTTCGCTAATTGATGAATACCTTGCTTCTAGTAATGTTACCGCAGAGGCAGATACCTCTGGTCTAAGGTATTCAATTGTTACCAAAGGGTCAGACTTCAAGCCGCAACTGGTAGATTCTATCCAAGTCAACTATTCGCTTTTCTTGCTTAATGGCGACTCTATTTTTACAAAAGGCCAGAACACCTTCTTGTTGGACAAGTTGATTCGTGCGTGGCGCATCGCATTGCCCCTGGTTGGCGAAAATGCAAAGCTAAAATTGTTTGTACCTTCGGGCTTAGCCTACGGCAACTATAGAACAGGCCCCATACCCGCCAATTCCAATTTGATCTTTGACATTGAATTGAAGAAAGTTATTCGCGACTACGCAACTCAATTAACTCGTGACCTAGTTACAATCGATGCATTCCTGCTCTCGAAAAACATTGTAGCGCGCAAAGATGCCGCCAATCTTCGGTATGTAATTACCAGTGCTGGCGGTTCCACTGCGTTGGCACCACTTTTAACTGACTCGGTTGTTTTAACCTACACGGCAAAATCATTGCCAACGGAAGCGGTTGTTGAACCAGAAGTTTCAAAGGGCCTGAAGCTAAACGCGCGATCTACGTTGCCAGCATGGAAAATTGTACTGCCCTTGTTTCGTGAGGGTACTAAGGCAACCGTATATGTTCCTTCTGGATTAGGCTATGGCGCCTACGGCAATTCAAGTGTCGCGCCTTATGTTAATCTGATTTACGAGGTAGAAGTAAAAAAAGTAATCCGTAAGTAGATGGAACTTTGCTTCGCCACTAATAACCTTCACAAAATTCAGGAGGTGCAAGCGATTTTAGCCGGGCGACATACCATCCTTAGCCTTGCTGATATTGGATGTACCGAGGAACTGCTCGAAGAGCAAGACACTATTCCTGGAAATTCTTTTCAGAAAGCAGACTATGTTTTCAGAACGTATAATGTCCCTTGTTTTGCAGACGATTCTGGCCTTGAAGTGGAAGCCTTGAATGGTGCTCCGGGGGTCCACTCGGCTTACTTTGCCGGCCCTCAACGAAGCCATCAAGATAACATGAATTTAGTTTTGTCTAAACTGAGCACTACCAAAAATAGAAAAGCGCAATTCCGAACGGTGATTACACTCGTTACGGCTTCCACAACTCAACAATTCGAAGGTATTCTAAAGGGAACGATTCTCGCTGAAAAGAGAGGAGATGGAGGATTTGGTTACGATCCCATTTTTTTACCCGATGGGTATTCCAAAACTCTTGCTGAGATGAGTGCTGAGGAGAAAAACCAAATCAGCCACCGTGCTAGGGCCATTGCCCAATTGATTGAATTTCTAAAGGACAAATAAAAAGAGGCGGGATTTTGTCGCGCCTCTTTCTTATTGCTAATCAAATTATTTAACTAAGCCTTTACCGCCTTTACCTCAGGTTTGGTATTCGGGTCTTTACTCTTATCAAAATCTAACACAATTGGAGCAGCAATGAATATAGAAGAATAAGTACCGATTCCAATTCCCACGAGTAGTGCAAACGAGAATCCTCTTAACACTTCACCACCAAATATTAAAAGTACAACCACCACAATCAACGTTGTTCCGGAAGTAATCAAAGTTCTACCCAGTGTGCTGTTAATGGCGTCATTGAATATTCTGTTTCGATCGTGGCTGGAACCAAAGGCAATGTACTCGCGAATTCGATCGAAGATAATTACCGTGTCGTTGATCGAGTAACCAATGACGGTTAGTATAGCAGCCACGAACACCTGGTCAACCTCAAAATTGATTCCAAGAAGCCCCAAAATGGCGAACGAAGAAAATACGAAGAGCGTATCATGTATCAGCGCAATGATAGCACCTGCACTGTATTGCCACTTGCGGAAGCGAACAAGTATGTACAGGAAGATCGCAATAATGGAGAATAATCCAGCTTCTAATGCCGACCCCTTGATGTCATCAGCTATAGTAGCGCCCACCTTTGATGATGAGGAAATTGTAAAATGCGTATCATCAATTTGCGCATCATTTTCAGAGTATTGTAAGCCACTAAATTTCGATACACCGTCAATCAATGCCGCTTTCACTTTATCATCGGCCTTATCGGACTCATCATCAATCAAATAAGACGTGGTCACTTTCATTACTTTGTCATTGCCGAAGTTTTTCACTTCTGTGCCGGCATTTTCAAATCCATTTGCGAGCGCAACTTTTACATCCGTTGCTACTACGGGTTTGCTAAATGACACGATATAAGATCGACCTCCCTTAAAGTCTACTCCCAGATTTAAACCTCTCACAGCGATAAGAGCAAGTCCGATGATAATGACTGTGCTTGAGAAGATATATGCAATTTTTCTGTTACCGATAAAGTTAAAATCCTTCCGGTCTTTTACTGCACTACCCAAACTTGTTGCAAAAGTAATTTTAGAATCGTCTCCCTTCCGCGTCATCCATTCGATGATTACTCGGGAAATATAAACCGAAGAAAAGAACGAAGTGGCGATACCAATCATCAACACAATGGCGAACCCTTTCAGTGGCCCTTGACCAAGAACGAAAAGAAACATGGCGGTGAGGAACGTGGTAATGTTCGAGTCAAAGATGGAAGAGAAGGCGCGTTCGTATCCTTTTCGAATCGCGTCCACCAGTTTTCTACCCTGCGCAAGTTCTTCTTTAATACGTTCGTAAATCAATACGTTCGCATCAACGGCCATACCCATCGTAAGCACAATCCCGGCCATACCAGGCAGAGTAAGAGCCGCGTTAAACTGTGCTAATATTCCAAGGATAAAAAAGATGTTGAACAAGAGCGCAATGTTGGCTACCCAGCCTCCTTTTGAGTAGTAGGCAATCATAAACAAAACAACAAGGCCGAGTCCACAAGCCATTGAAATCAACCCTTGGTTTTGAGCCACTTTTCCAAGTGACGGGCCCACAATCGCTTCTTCAACAATCCGAGTAGGGGCGGGCAAAGAACCAGCTTTCAATACGTTTGCCAAATCTTTTGCTTCTTCGTTGGTAAACGAACCGCTGATCTGTGAGTTACCATTTGGAATTTCTCCGTTTACGGAAGGAGCGGTATACACATAGTTATCTAATACAATGGCAATTCTTCCTTGTGGTTGTTTAGTGGCAGCTGCCGCGGTTACTTTTGCCCAGGTTTTCGAGCCAGCAGCATTCATAGTCATGCTCACTGCGGGACGAGCAAACTGATCGAAATCTAGTCGAGCATCATTGATTACTTCACCGGTTAACAACGGTTTTCCATTGCGCGCGACATTTACAAAATTGAGTTGAATATCATCTACACCGGGGGTTACTTCTGGATTTGACTTTACGTCCCAAAACAAACCAACGGTACGGGGCAGCAGTGCGCGCACATCGGCTCTTCTGAAAATCGCATTGATAACTGCGGTGTCTTTTACTTGGTAGTAGAAAGGAAGAGATTGGCTACTAAGTGCAAACAACGGAGAAGAAGTGGCCGCGCGAAGAGAATCCAAAGCGTTTGTACCAGTGCTATCTTTCGAAGCCGTGCTCAGCGCTTCTTCAAGAGCCGACTTCACCGTATCTGATTTCGCATCTTGTGTTTTTGCGGGAGCATCGGAGGTAGTGGCAGCGATAGTTTCAGCTTTCTTTTCGTTTTGTTCCTTCAGCAATAATTGATTAATCGCTCCTAAAGACTGGCTTAATTGAGGGTCGAAGGGCTCTACGATTTCCCAGAACTCGAGACGAGCAACGCCTTGCAACAATTTGCGAACGCGTTGCGGGTTGTCTGCACCCGGGATTTCAATCTGAATGCGACCTGTGCCCTGTAATCGTTGAATGTTGGGTTGGGAAGTTCCAAATTGATCGATACGGGTTTTTAGAATGGTGAATGAGCGGTCGATGGCACTTTCAATTTCGTCATTCAGGAATTTCATTACAGTGGCATCGTCATCAGAAAGTTTTACGCGGTCTTTGTTCGCTGCCGATGTGAACAAAGAAGCCATCGTCTTATCAGGATTTGCGTCTTTGAATGCTTTGAAGAACAAGGCTGAAAAGTTTTCGGTGCTTGTTTTTTGAAGCTCGCGTGCTTTTTGAAGAGCCGCTACAAATGCCGGATCTTGGTTGTTTCCGCTTAATCCGCGAATGATGTCGATGGGAGAGATCTCCAATACCACGTGCATTCCACCTTGTAAGTCAAGGCCGCGGCTTAGTTCACTTTCCTTCACCTCTTTATAAGTGTATTCGGCACCGAATAAATTATAGACAGGCTTGTTCCATAGAGAATCCAAATAGTTTTGCTTTTTGACCAAGTTGATAGATCCACTTTTATCAGTGGCCTGGTCAATCGCATCTTGCTGAATTTTGGTCGATATGAAAGTAAACGACAAGTAATAAAGGCATAGTGCCGTGATGATAATGGTAAGAACTACCACAAAACCTTTGTTGCGCATGAATAAATTGAATTTAGAATTTAGAAAATAGAATAGATAAGTGATTAGTCAAGAAAACGCTTGACGTTGTGAGTCTTGAATTTTGAATCGACTAGGGCGCGTTAGGCGAAATAATCACCCTGAAGAGCGTATTGAAAAGAGAAACAAACGCCTTCTTTACTACAGTCAATGACTGTTTTCTTATTTCTGTGTCTGCTAATTTTTCGTTGACAACGGCAGGCTGATGATTAAAAGCAACAGCATTGCTATGTGATACAATATCTGAGGGAGCAGAGATAGCCGTGTCATCTGAGGGGTGTTCATCGGCAGATTGTTCGGTGGCTACTTTCTTTTGGAATGGCTCGATCGGCTCGTAAAACACCTGAGAAAGCACAATAACAACTACAGAAATAATGCCTGCAATCATTAAAAACCCCCGTTTTAGTGCTTTTTGGTTCATTTTGGCCGAATTTTCATTTCGAGCGTGGCAAAAGTATCAAATAGAAATCAAAATGCAAGTCTACCCAATTTTGGTCTTCAAGTACGTTGAGAGAAGGTCCAACGCTTTTTTGAAATGCTTATTATTAGGAATAATCAGATCGGCACTGTGTTTTAGTGGTTCAATTTGATTTTCAAAAATGGGCATCACGTGGTATTGATACCGATAGAGAACATCATCCAGGTCGTATCCTCGTTCTACCTGATCGCGCTTGATGCGCCTGCCCAACTTTACATGGTCTTTTGCTTCAATAAAGATTTTAAGATCGATCTCTTTCGCAATTTCATCAAAGTACTGCACAAACAACCCCTCGACAATTAAAATGGGAGCCGTTTTGAATTCCAGCATATGTGGCTTGGCAGAAGGGTTATTAAAAGTGTACTCTTTCTTGACCACATTTTGGCCGGATTTTAATTTCAATAAATCGCTTAGGAATGCTTCATGGTCAATGGATATCGGCAGGTCGAAATTTTTGACACCATTTTCATCAATTGGCTGTTGCTCTCTGGGCTTATAG
>JABFSY010000439.1 GCA_013140395.1 Cyclobacteriaceae bacterium | reverse complement strand
AAATAGCAGTAGTTGGAACTGGTTATGTTGGATTAGTTACAGGAACCTGTTTTGCTGAGACAGGTAACACCGTTATCTGTGTGGACATTGATCGAGCAAAAGTAGAAAAGCTTGCAAGTGGAAAGATCACCATTTATGAACCAGGGCTTGAGTTACTTTTTGAACGCAACCTGAAACAGGGACGATTATCGTTTACAACTAACTTGGAGGAAGGCATTAAAGACGCCAAAATCATTTTTCTCGCCTTGCCGACCCCACCCGGTGAAGACGGATCAGCCGACCTAAAATATATTTTAGGTGTAGCCGAAGATCTTGGACCCTTGTTGAAAGACTATACTGTCATCGTTGATAAAAGTACGGTTCCCGTAGGCACGGCCGACAAAGTAAGAACAAGAATTGCACTGAAATCCAAGGTAAAATTTGATGTGGTTTCAAACCCTGAGTTCCTTAGGGAGGGAGTTGCTGTGGACGATTTTATGAAACCTGAGAGGGTTGTCATTGGAACCAATTCGATCGCAGCCCGCAAAGTAATGGAAACGCTCTACGCACCTTTTGTTCGTCAGGGAAATCCTTTAGTTTTCATGGATGAAAGATCTGCTGAACTGACAAAGTATGCAGCTAACTCATTCTTGGCAACCAAGATCTCGTTCATGAATGAGATTGCCAATTTGTGCGAGCTTGTTGGAGCGGACGTTGACTCGGTGAGGAAAGGAATAGGAACTGACAGCCGAATCGGAAAACGTTTTTTGTTTCCAGGTATTGGATATGGCGGAAGCTGCTTCCCAAAAGATGTGCAGGCATTAGAAAAATCATCTAGTGATTTCAATTACGATTTTAAAATCCTGAAAGCAGTGATGGATGTAAATTCGGACCAAAAAACAAAGTTGATTCCTCGCATTAAGGACTATTTTAAAGGAGACCTGAAAGGAAAAGTTTTCGCTCTTTGGGGCCTGGCTTTTAAGCCTCATACAGACGATATTCGCGAAGCCCCCTCTCTCTATAATATTGAAGAGCTACTGAAGGAAGGCGCCATCATAAAAGCGCATGATCCTGAATCAATGGAAAATGTGAAAAGACTCCTGGGAGAAAAGATAGCCTACTGTGAAACGCCCTACGAAGCAGCTCAAGGTGCTGATGCAGTCTTCATTGCCACCGAATGGCCCGAGTTTAGAACGCCTGATTTTGAAAGGTTATCTTCGATTGTAAAAAATAAAGTAATTTTTGACGGTCGCAATTTGTACGATTTGCCATTGATGAAAGAGTTGGGCTATACCTATTACAGCATTGGACGAGAAACAATTTATGGGAAATAAAAAAAGAGTTTTGATTACAGGCGGTGCCGGATTCCTAGGCTCGCACCTTTGCGATCGCTTTGTTAAGGAAGGATATCATGTGATCGCGATGGATAATTTGATCACAGGCGACTTACGAAACATCGAACATCTTTTCAAACTCGAGAATTTTGAGTTTTACCACCATGATGTTTCTAAATTCGTTCATGAACCCGGAGAACTGGACTACATTCTCCACTTTGCTTCACCGGCCAGCCCTATCGATTACTTGAAAATACCGATTCAAACGCTGAAGGTTGGATCATTGGGAACACATAATTTGCTTGGATTAGCGCGAGTGAAAAAAGCACGCATCATTATTGCCTCTACTTCAGAGGTGTATGGCGATCCTACCGTTCATCCACAAACAGAAGAGTACTACGGCAATGTGAACACAGTTGGACCTCGAGGTGTGTACGATGAAGCAAAAAGATTTCAAGAAGCTATCACAATGGCTTACCATACATTTCATGGATTAGAAACTCGGATCGTGCGCATTTTTAATACCTACGGGCCGCGCATGAGGCTAAATGATGGTCGTGTGCTTCCAGCCTTTATCGGACAGGCCCTGCGTGGGGAAGACCTGACCGTATTTGGTGATGGCTCACAAACACGTTCGTTCTGCTATGTGGATGATTTAGTCGAGGGAATCTATCGACTACTGCTGTCTGACTATGCTCAGCCGGTTAACATTGGAAATCCGAACGAGATAACAATTGGTGATTTTGCAGAAGAGATTATTAAACTTACCGGAACAACCCAAAAAGTTGTTTACAACCCTCTTCCGAAAGATGATCCCAAGCAACGTCAACCTGATATCACCAAAGCCAGAAAATTATTGGGGTGGGAACCAAAGGTATCGCGGGCAGAAGGCTTGAAAATTACTTACGAGTATTTCAAATCACTGCCGAAAGAGGTACTCTTTGAAAGGGAGCACAAAAATTTTGATGGTTACATCAAATAGATAATTATTCCTCGTAGTAAAGCACATGCAACAACGTGTTGCCGACAGCTGCTAAGGTTTCTTTGCTGATTAAATCCAAGTTGTCCTTGGCGGTGTGGTGATAATCGCCAAAGAATCCAATTCCGGCTTTGTAAGGTACAATGTCGATCATAGGAATTTTCGCCAATTGGTTAACAAACACGTGGTCATCTGTAATCCCGCCCACGTTTTGCTTAACGAAGTAATCCGAATACCCAAGTTGTGCTGCTTTGTCCCAAACTTTTTCGACTGTCTTCGCAGCGAATTGCAACGATACTTCTTCGCGATAAAATTGAGACCGTTTGGCGCCCACCATATCTAGTAAAATGCCATATTGTGCGGAATAGCCTTTCTTATGTTTATTCCTAGCCCAGTATTGTGAACCCAAACACCACCACGACTCCTGACCATTGGGTAGTTCTACAGCAGACATCCCCTCTCGCTCTCCCCAATCTTCGCCATCAAACAAAATAATGTCAATGCCAACGCGAGGTGCTTCACTCGTGCTTAGTACCCGGGCAATCTCAAGTAACACACCCACCCCACTGGCACCATCATTTGCCCCGTCAAAAGAGGCGTTCTTATTTTTGTTATCCTTATCAGCAAATGGCCTTGTGTCCCAATGTGCGACCAACAATATTCTCTTTGTGGCGCTAGGAAAAAAACTGGCGATTACATTTTTTAACTTCAATTGCTGATGATCAAAAGTCAACGCCTGGAAGTCTTGTTCTACCACCACAGCGCCATAACTCTTGAGACGATTGATCAAAAATGCAGCAGCGTCTCGATGAGGCTGCGAGTTGGGCACACGTGGCCCAAATTTTACCTGTCGTTCAACAAAAAAATAAGCAGAGTCGGAATTAAACGCTGGAACACTAATTTTTACTGAGGCAATTTCGTCATCCTTTACTTTTTGGGGGGCGCAAGCCACACCTCCAATCAACAATAAGAGTATTAAAAATCGAGCTGTAACGTCCATTAATGCCATTTGATGCATAACCAAAGGACAGAAAAATTTGCGATAAAATAAAAATGCATTACATTTGCATCACTTTCTTAGAAAATCAACTGGAGGGGACCGCAAGTCCCCTCTTTGTTTATCGAAACTTATGGAATTGGCTTTGAAATTAAGAGAATTGGCAGAATCACACCTGGTGGACAGTTCCCACTTTGTCGTGGACGTGCTCATTTCCAAATACAAGCCCACTAAAGTAATCGTGCAATTAGATGGCGACAGAGGGATCAGCATTGATAGCTGTGCGGAGGTTAGTCGAAAACTTTCGGAAGATTTGGAAACGTTGAATCTGATTGAAGGTGCCTATAATCTGGAGGTGGGAACCCCTGGGTTGGATGTGCCGCTAAAACTAAAGCGTCAGTACTATGCGAACGTAGGACGCACCATCAAAGTGCAATTGAAAACAAAAAATTACGTGGAGGGGAAACTGCTGGCCGTTACTGAAGAACAAATCACAATCGAAACACCATCGAAAGAAAGAAAGAAAGAACTGATCAAAATGGAAATACTTTTCACCGATATAGAAAAAACAATTGTAACTGTTTCGTTTAACTAGTAAGCTGTATGGATGCATCCACATTAATTGAATCGTTTGCTGATTTCGCAAAGCAAAAAAACATCGACCGCCCGACCATGATCCGCATCTTAGAAGATGTGTTCAGAAACATGAACAAGAAAAAATATGTAGAAGATGACAATTTTGACATTATCGTCAATGCCGATAAGGGCGATTTGGAAATCTGGCGCTTTCGCGAAATTGTTGAGGATGATTCTGAAGATATTTGGGAGCATGATAAAATTTCCCTGAGTGAAGCTCAAAAAATCGAACCTGATTTCGAAGTGGGAGAAGAAGTAGCCGAAGAAATTCATTTAGAGGATTTTGGCCGAAGAGCAGTAACTACTGCGCGTCAAACGCTGATGCAAAAAGTAAAGGATCTGGAAAAAGATATTATTTACCAGAAGTATAAAGACATCGTAGGAGAAGTTATTACTGGCGAGGTATACCAGGTACTCAGCCGCGAAGTGTTATTGATTGACGCTGACGGCAATGAGATTTCAATTCCTCGAAATGAGCAAATACCAAAAGATCGATATCGTAAAGGAGAAAACGTAAAATCCATCGTTCACCGAGTGGATATGGTGAATGGCAGCCCAAAAATTATTCTTTCCCGTACCTCACCTGTGTTCCTTGAAAGGCTATTTGAACAGGAAGTTCCAGAGGTGTTTGACGGCCTAATCACGATCAAAAAGGTTGTTCGTGAACCCGGAGAGCGCGCAAAAGTTGCTGTGGAATCATATGATGATCGTATCGATCCAGTAGGAGCTTGCGTAGGGATGAAAGGTTCACGTATACATGCCGTGGTAAGAGAGTTACAGAACGAGAACATCGATGTGATCAATTACACTGAAAACTTAGAGCTTTATATACAACGGGCGCTAAGCCCCGCAAAAGTGGTCTCCATCAAAATTGACAAAGAGAACAAACGAGTGGCGGTCTACTTAAAGCCTGATCAAGTTTCATTAGCAATTGGTAAGGGAGGCTTGAACATCAAGTTAGCGAGTCGCCTTGTAGAAATGGAGATTGACGTGTTCCGTGAAAACGATACACAGGTAGCTGAAGAGGACGTTGACTTAGATGAATTCAGCGATGAAATTGAAAGCTGGGTAATCGATGAATTGAAACGCATCGGCTTGGATACCGCAAAAAGCGTTTTGAATCTTAACAAAGAGGAAATCGTTCGCAGAACAGATTTGGAAGAAGAGACTGCTGAAGCAGTACTAAATGTATTGAAAAAGGAATTTGAATAGGTAGTTGCTCTTGAAATGGGCATTTAATCAGTAAAAAAGCAGATATTTGAGCATGGCAGAAGAAAAATCAGTACGGTTAGGGCAAGCATCACGTAAGCTAAACGTGGGGCACAATACCATTTTGGAATTCCTCTCCAAGAAAGGTATTAGTGTGGAAAACAATCCCAACGCCAAGCTTACGGCTGAGCAGTTTGCCATGCTTGCAAAAGAATATGCGTCTTCTGCGTCCGAAAAGTTAGAGGCTTCAGGTATAACCATCGGCACAAAGCCCGTTGAGAACATCGCGCAAAAATCTGAGCCGGAGACACACCGCAAAAAAGCGGATGACGAAGAAAATGTACTCATTAAAAATCTGGGTTCGAAAGACATAGTTAAGCACAAAGACGAACCTAAGCCTGAAAAAGTGGAGGCGGAAAAGCCAAAACTAGAGGGTATTAAAGTGCTAGGAAAGATCAATCTGGAAAAAGAGCCGAAGAAAAAGCCTCAAGAAATTGCTGTCCCTAAAGTGGAAGCTGAAGAAGAAAAAACGGTGGCCGTCCCTGAGGTAGAAGTAAAAGTTGAGGTAGAAAAACCGGTTGAGCAAGAGTTGATTAAGGCAAAAGCTGATAAACTTCAAGGGTTAAAAGTTCTTTCTAAAATTGAGCTGCCTGCCGAAAAGAAAACACAGCCGGTCGCTTCGTCTGATTTAAACAAGGCCAATCAACAAAAAAGGCCACGGAAACGATTGCCAACTCCAAATGAGCAACGTGGGCAACAAGGTACTGGTCCTCGTCCTAATCAGGGACAGGGTCAAAAACCTTTTGTTAGAACGCCAAAAGCAGAACCCACCGACAAAGAAATTCAAGACCAAGTACGCGCTACGTTGGCAAAACTAAGTGGTGGCCAAAAGAAGTTCTCTGGAGCAAAGTATAGAAAAGAAAAACGCCAGACTGTGTCTGATGCGGAAGACGAAAGATTACGCCAAGAGCAAGAGTCATCAAAGACGTTAAAAGTTACTGAGTTTATTTCTGCCAACGACTTGGCCTCATTGATGAACGTTTCTGTAAACGATGTAATCTCTACTTGTTTAGGGTTGGGAATGTTCGTTTCCATCAATCAACGGTTGGATGCAGAAGCGATTACGGTGATTGCCGATGAATTTGGATTTGAGGTGCAATTTGCATCGACTGAAGAAGAGGAAGCGGCCAATGAAGAGCCGGAAGCAGAAGAAGATTTAAAGCCACGCGCTCCGATCGTTACCATTATGGGTCACGTGGATCATGGTAAAACTTCGTTGCTGGATTTTATTAGAAATACGAAAGTTACTGCGTCTGAAGCTGGTGGAATTACTCAGCATATTGGTGCGTATGACGTGATGACCAAGAGCGGGAACAAAATTGCTTTCTTGGATACTCCTGGTCACGAAGCGTTTACCGCGATGCGTGCACGTGGCGCGAAGTTGACAGACATTGCTGTGATTGTAGTCGCTGCCGATGATGACGTTATGCCACCGACCACGGAAGCGATCAATCACGCACAGGTCGCGGGCGTTCCGTTGGTTTTTGCCATCAATAAAATTGATAAGCAAACGGCCAACCCGGAAAAAATTAAAGAATCCCTTTCTAAGATAAATATCCTTGTTGAAGACTGGGGCGGAAAATACCAGAGTCAAGGGATTTCAGCAAAAACTGGAGTCGGAATTGAAGATTTATTGGAAAAAGTATTGCTGGAGGCAGAGCTGCTTAATCTCAAAGCAAATCCAGACAAGCCAGCGGTCGGCTCGATCATTGAGGCAGAGCTTGACAAAGGGCGCGGATATGTCACTACGTTAATGGTAC
>JABFSY010000315.1 GCA_013140395.1 Cyclobacteriaceae bacterium | reverse complement strand
CTGACTTGGCGCTTGGTGTTTATTGGCGCAAAGAGAAATTTTATGCAGGTGTGAGCTTTAACCATTTACTTAAGTCAACATTTGACTTTGGTTTGAGTCAGCGCAATTCTTTGCAGACCCATATGTTTGACAGGTGGCTATTTCTACGAAGTCAACTTCGATCTCAAGTTCCAGCTAATGACCATTGTTCAGACGGACTTCACAAAGACTACAGCCAACTTGGGAGCAATCGCCTATTTTAAGGACACCATGTGGGGTGGTTTATCATTCAGATCTTCCGAGGCTGCTATATTAATGTTGGGCTATAGCTTATTGAAAGATAAATCGTTGAAAATAGGCTACGGGCTAGACTATATCATACAAGATCAGGCAGCTAAGCAGCCAACATCACATGAATTGATGTTGAGCTACGAGTTACCGGTCAATGCAGGAAGCGGAAAAAAGGTGGTGAGAACCCCGCGTTACAGGCATTAAGACGGAAATAATTTTGGTTTTTTTAATAATTTGTTGAATTTGGAGCTTTGGAAAGGCTGAAAAAGAATAACTTTCGCCTCCGTTCGTTAGTAAAAAACTTAAAACTAGCTGGAAGGGCGTATTAATTATTAACCTATGAAGAAAATTGGCGCTGAGAAATTTCTGTACTATGCTTTAATCTTATCGGTAACTTCTATTGTTGGCAGTTGCGGTCTTTTAGGAATTGGAGGCAAAGGAAGCAAGGGTGATGCTCAAGGTGAGGTGGTAGGTCAATCTACTATTGAGCGAAAGCAAGGTTGGTCAATGATCATTCCTTACGGCATGGTACCTATTCCCGCTGGAACGTTTCACATGGGGCAAGCTGATGAAGATCCCGCTTCTACCCAGATCAATTTTAACAAGCAAATCACCATTGGTCCTCTATTCATGGATGAGACCG
Source organism: Cyclobacteriaceae bacterium (assembly GCA_013140395.1). Taxonomy (GTDB): domain Bacteria; phylum Bacteroidota; class Bacteroidia; order Cytophagales; family Cyclobacteriaceae; genus ELB16-189. The sequence continues at coordinate 6,046 of JABFSY010000315.1, read as the reverse complement.
AAATTACAAACGATGAGTATCTGCAGTTTACTGCATTTTTTATGGGCGCAGAAGGTGGTGCTCAGTTAACTAATTTTCCACAAGTCAGTCAGCAGGAGTTCATGGCAAAATACTATCCTGATACTACTGTCTGGATGAGAGATTTCACACACCATATGGGTGATCCTTTGGTCGACTACTACTGGCAACATCCTGGTTATGTAGAGTATCCAGTGGTAGGGGTAAGCTGGGAGGCAGCTAACTTCTTCGGCAAATGGAGAACAGCTTTCTTAAATGAGTGGAGACAAGTAAATGGTGGCCAACCTCCGATGCCGGCTTTCCGTCTGCCTTCTGAAGCTGAGTGGGAGTATGCAGCGCGTGGCGGGAGAGACATGAACAAGTATCCTTGGGGCAATCCATATATCAGAAACTCAAAAGGTTGTATGTTGGCTAATTTCAAGCCTGGTAGAGGTAACTATTATGATGATGGGTTCGCGTACACTTCTCCGGTTGGGATCTATTTCCCAAATGACTACGGTTTGGTCGATATGTCAGGTAATGTTTCAGAGTGGTGCTTGGATGATTTCAATCCTGCTTCCGTTCCTACGGTATGGGATTTAAATCCGCAATTCATCGACAAGAATGCATATGATAAAGAGGGTAATTCAAAAGAAAAGTATAACGCCAGGAAAGTAATCCGTGGAGGTTCTTGGAAAGACGTAGCCTACTATCTGGAGACGGGTACAAGAACTTATGAGTACAAAGACTCTACCCGAGCTTACATTGGTTTCCGTTGTGCCATGACTAATTTGGGCCGCTCATCGGGCACGGAATTTCAATAATTGAAAACTACTACTATATTTATAAAAAACTCAGACTAACCTAAATCTCAAAGAACCATGGCAAAGAAAAAAGGCGGATTTGTTGACTTACTTTTTACGACCATCATGCCAAAAGTATACGGTATTGGTGCAGCGGTCGTTATTGTTGGTGCATTGTTTAAAATTCAGCACTGGGAAGGTGCAAACGAAATGTTGATTTTAGGTCTTGGCACCGAAGCAATCATTTTCTTCCTTAGCTCTTTTGAGCCAAAACATGCAGAAGCAGATTGGTCAAAAGTTTATCCAGAGTTAGCAGAAGACTATGAAGGGCCCGTTAATCAGCCATCACGGATCAGCAATCGTCCTGCTGCTGGAGAGTCTCCTTTGTTAAAAATTGATGAGATGTTGAAGACCGCTAAGGTTGATCAAAATTTGCTTGATAATTTAGGAAAAGGACTTACCAATTTGGCAACATCGGCATCTCAAATGAGCAGCTTATCCAATGCGGCAGTTGCGACAAACGACTATGCAAAAAATGTACAAGCTGCTTCAGCTTCTCTTACTGAAATGAATAAGTCCTATGGTACGGCTATGAAGGCAGTGGGTGCTATGGCCGATGCATCGAAGGATACTAGCGAATATCATAAACAAGTTCAATCTGTCACTAAAAATTTGGCCGCTCTTAACACCATTTATGAAATGGAGTTGAAGGACGCAGATTCTCATGTGAAGAATATGAATAAGTTCTACGAGAGCTTAACAGGAGCTATGCAAGGTCTTTCTAAAGTGGGCGACAATACTGCTAAGTTTACGTCTGAGTTAGGTAACTTGACTACTAATCTTACAGCCCTTAATAAGGTGTATGGTAGTATGCTTACCGCTATGAAGGGGTAATTGTTGAAAGGAGTTTGGGATTAATTTTTGATAATTTAAATTAATTAAAAATGGCAGGCGGTAAGGAAACACCCAGGCAAAAAATGATCGGTATGATGTACATGGTATTAACCGCCCTTCTGGCGCTTAATGTTAGTAGTGCAGTACTTGAAAAGTTTGCCATCATTGATGAGACGCTCGTGGCACTTGTAAAAGATACAGGTGAAGCGAATGACGGTCTTGTAAAGGCAATAGAAGCCTCGACTGTGAAGAGTGCGGAGGTTGATGAAGTGAAAGAAAAGGCAAAGAAAGTGAGAGAATTGACAAAAGCTACCCTTGTCTACATGGATGGTGTGAAAAAACAGATGTCAACTGGAAAGGACGGTCAACCTTTGAAAGACGTAGTACAAGATACTCATCATGCAGATGAGCTCATGCTTAATGATAAAAATGGCCCAAGTCTAGCCGTTGCCTATGAAAAGGCTCTTAATAAACATGTTGCTGAATTGAATGCTATCATGAAGTCTAAGAAGCCGTTTGAAGACATTACGAAAACGGCCGGCCAATATGCTTCTTTCAAAGACGCAAAAGAGGAGCTAAAAAAGCAAGAATATCCCATTTTTGCATTTCATGGTACCCCTACAATGGGTGCAATTGCCTATGTAAGCCAAATGCAAACTGAGATTTTGGAGTACGAAAGAGCTGCGCTAACGGAATTATTGGCAACCACCAAGGGTAAGGTCTATGAAGTGGATCAGCTTGTTCCCATGGTAAGGGCTAAGTCAAATAGTCTAGTGGCTGGTGCTACTTATGAAGGAGATTTGTTTGTGGCTGGTGCAGCTTCAGGAGTGGATCCTGTGATGTTCAAAGGTGGTCAGCCCGTTAAGGTCGAAGAAGTTGAGGTGTCAAAGGGGATAAAAATAAAGATGGGTAAGATCAAATTTGTTGCGGGTGCAACGGGTTACGATCAGGATGGTATTGCTAAAATGTCTTATCCTGTTACAATCAACATCCCTGGGCGTGATCCAATCGTTCAGAGCATAGAGTACAACGTTATAAAGCCAAATGTAAAATTTGAGTCAGCTGCATCTAGCACACTTTACAAGGAGTGCGGAAATGTGAAGAACGTATCAATTCCAGGACTTCCTGACATGTCAGCAATCAATTTGACCTGTTCTCCAGAGGACGGCAAAATTATTCCGCTTGGATCGGGTGCTTATTCGTTGTTACCAGCAAGAGCGAACATGAAAGTTAGGATTACAATGGGGGGTGCGGAAATTGGGGTTGAAAACTTTAGTGCGATACCTGTTCCAGAGCCACAGTTTATTTTGAAGTACCAAAATCAGGACTTGAATTTTGAGAAAGGGGTTCCGCCCAATGCCCGTGTGAATGTCGAAATTCGCCTTCCTGAGAATTTTTCTAGTCAAAACAAGAAGGACGCGGGGTATCGTATCACCAAAATGAGAATTTCTACACGTACTGGTGTTAAAGAAATGCCAAGCGGAAACATTAACCTGGCGGATCTGGGCGCAAGAAGTAATGACGTGCTGGGGATTGTTTCCATTACGGTTGTTAGATCTACCTACGATCCAAAAGATGATGACAATTTGCCTGTTAACTTCAAGTTTACACCTATAGCTATACCAGTAAAGTAATCGAGGATGAAAAAGCTTTTCTTTTTGTTGTTCTGTCTTGCGTTGGCTGCGTCTGTATCAGGGCAAACGGATACAATTTATAATACCCATTCATTGGAGAAAATCCCTTACTATGAGCAGTTGTATCGGTTCAGAGTGTGGAGAGAAGTAGATTTTAAAGAGAAGCAGAATGCGGTTTTTGTATCTCCTTACTCGAATATCGCTTCTTTTATTCTTGATAACTTAAAGTCAGGCACATTAAAAGCATACGCGCCAGATGACTTTACATTTCATGAGGAGATTCCCGCTGTAAACGCTATTGGAAAGGGAGATAAGTCAACGCTGAAAGAGTTCAGCGCTCAAACCGACTACGGTGCGGGGGATGAGGTCTCTTATGCAGATAAAACCTATAAAGCTAATCGCAATATGACAGCGGTTCGGCCGCCAACAGATGCGGGCTACTGGCGCTTAGATCGTTCAGTTAGAAAGTTACCGCCAGGATTACCAGCTTTTGACCCGGCAAAATCGTATTCAAATTCAGATGCGGTAGCCTACAACGGAGCTAAGTACATTGCGACTGATGACATGAATGGAGTGGTGGTTCCAACGGACAAAAGCTATTGGGATGAAACAGGAGAGGTACAGGCATTTTTAACTTTTCAGGATGTTTCTGTCATCCAAGTTGTTGAGGATGTAATCTTTGACAAGAGGCGCTCTAGACTTTATTATGATATCCAAGGCTTTATCATTCTAGATCCAACAACAGGTAACCCTAATGCGCTTGTCAGCTATAAGGACTTTGCAAACCTCGTGGAGAAATTTTCACAGGACAGGGAAATAAGAGTTAGAAATACGGTAAAGTGGAAAAATCGCTATAACCCATCACAAGACATGAATTTTCTAGATGCGTTCAAGCTGAGACTATTCCACGGCATCATACACAAGGTTGAAAATCCTGATGACCAGTCAATTCAGGAAGTCTACAGCGCAAATGGACGAGCATTCGGTGAGGCTGTGTTTGCGCGATGGGAAGAAGAAATGAAGATGATGGAGAAAGAACATAATCTTTGGGAATATTAATCCGAGAAAATTAATTTGAAAAGGCTTCCTAGTACTGGGAAGCCTTTTTTATTTGCGTATGCCACACATTCGAGAAGGAGTAGACGGAGACTTACCAAGGGTATTGGAGTTGGTAAAAGAACTGGCAGCTTACGAGCGCGCTTTGGGTGAAGTATCTAACACGGTGCAAGCCATGAAGGAAGATGGTTTCGGGAAAAGTCCAATTTTCGGTTTTTTTGTTGCGGAAGTAGATGATTTGATAGTAGGTGTATCTCTTTTTTATTACCGGTATTCTACTTGGAAAGGCAGACGATTGTACCTGGAGGATATAGTAGTGACCGAGAAGATGAGAGGACAAGGCATTGGTAAGTTGCTTTTTGAAGCAACCCTACAGTATTCAAATGATCATAAATGTACGGGAATGATGTGGCAAGTGTTGGACTGGAATGAACCGGCTATCAATTTTTACAAAAAGTATAAAACTCGATTTGATCCGGAGTGGATCAACTGCACGTTGGAAGCAGAAGAGATTCAAAGAATTCTCACGAAAGAGTAGATCGTTTTGTTAGACTTCCTCCAGAAGAGTGTTGAACACAACGTGTCGATCCTTAAATCGCTGCCGATGCGTTTCAATAATGGTGTCAGTGTGTTGAGCGAGGTATTGAACAACATCTTCAATGTGATGAGCAAATAATTGAATACTGTAGGACACAGAGTTCTCATCGTCATGGGTAACGATTCGATATATTTTGGATTCCACAAAGAAGCCGGTTGCTGCGACAGCAGGAAGATAGTTTTGCTTTATCCATTCTAGCCAGTCCTTTTCTATCTCTTTGTTAATGCCAACCGTTACATTGTATAAAAACATATCAATTATTTTTGATCTACGTATTCTTGAAGGTAGCTGAAATTGGAAGTCAATCGGCCGTTCTCGGCCATCGTTGCTCTGGCAATGATCCCCTCAGCATCCTCTACTAACAATGGCTTCATAATTCGATCGATTAGATCTCTTCCAAACTCGTCAGAGGCGCTTCTAGGGAGTTCGCACGGTAAGTTATCAACTGCCATGACAGTGATATGTGAATCGCCACTTAATGGATCTGCAAGCAAATCTGTTTCTGGGATGTAGTCGTAGAGTGGTTCGGTAATAGTACTGGCTCTTTTTGTGCATGGTACAGAGCCATTAATATCGCAGGTAATATCTGCTACTACGCGAATCCGGAAATCATCCTCAAGCATATCTTCTTGCGCAAAGAGTTTTGGCGCAGCCGGGTTCCAGAATGCACCTGCGAGTAAAATATCGGCAACTTTTGTGAAAGGAGAAAAATGAGAAGTATACTTTTCGGGATGCTTGTGAAACTCGTCTCGGTTAAAATGACCGCCTTCGATTCGGAGATGGTAGTCTGCGCTACTTAATTGGGTATAGACAGGTTCTTGAAAAGAAGAATTCAAAAAATCAGCCTGATCAACTTTTCTGATTCCTGCAGTATCAAGGGTTTCCATTGCTCCTTTGCCGACACGCCCCGCTCCTGTTAGAACAATTTTGATAGGGGGCAGTTTGATTTTTCGCAATTCAAGCTTTAAGTCATTCACATCAAAGCATTCATTTGCCCTTCTGAGCGTATACAACTTGTATTTTTTTCCATAGGCCCACAAGCCATTGTAAGCGCCCACAATACC
>JABFSY010000358.1 GCA_013140395.1 Cyclobacteriaceae bacterium | reverse complement strand
GCAGGGGAGTGTACCAATGCCATCGAAGCCGGAAATTTTTTGCGAACGTCAAAGGTCGATCTCCTTTTTTTAGATATTCAAATGCCTGAGATCAACGGACTTCAATTTATCGGCACCCTTAAAAATCCGCCCGCGATTATCTTAACAACCGCCTACCGTGATTTTGCGCCCGAGGCTTTTGATTTGGACGTAGTGGATTATTTATTGAAACCGATCTCCTTTGAGCGGTTTACTAAATCAGTCAATAAATATTTTGATAAGCAATTGAATGGAAAGACTGGAGAAGTCTTAGATCCGGAAAAATCATCGGCTTTCATTTATTTAAAGGCGGACCGCAAAAGCCACAAAGTACTTTTAAAGGAAATCGTATATGTCGAAAGTCTCGATGATTATGTAAAAGTGCATTTAAAAGAAGTTACCTTGGTTACTCGCGAAAACATTAGCTCGCTTGAATCCATACTTCCCACGGGTTTATTTGTTCGGATTCATCGCTCTTTCATTATCAACACCCAGTACATTTCGGCAATCTCCTCAGACAGTATTGAAATCAAAGAGAAGGAACTACCAATAGGTAGGGCTTTTAAAAAATCAGCCATGGCAGCACTTTCTTTAAAAGATAAGAAAGAATAGAAATCCCAAACTTTTTCCCATCTTTGCATCAAGTCATTTAGACTTGCAAATTTTAAAGCCCATGAAGTCCTTTATGTTGTTCATCCTCGCTTAAGAAGCTTCGATGATCATTTTTGGTTGCAAAGACCAAATTGCTTCCCGGAAGGGATTTCTTGATTTATTTATATTTTTAATTTTTCAAATGAAAGCTTTTACAACTAAGGCGTTTTCTATTTTTCGCTTATTCAAAGAAGCCGTAAAAGGCTCCGAACAAAATTTCACAGAAGGAAGTATCAATCGTGCTATTTTTCTCCTATCCATTCCGATGATTTTGGAAATGGCGATGGAGTCGTTGCTGGCGGTGGTCGACATTTTTTTTATCAGCAAACTAAACAACAACGATGCCGTGACGGCTGTAGGCCTGACAGAATCGGTATTGGCGATTGTTTATTCATTGGCGATGGGTTTGGGTATGGCAGCTACGGCCATGGTAGCGAGGCGCATCGGGGAAAAGGATCAGCCAGGTGCGGCAGTGGCTGCTGTCAATGCTCTTTACATTGGTTTGATTGTTTCGATCGTGATCACTCTGGCAGGAATTTTCTTTTATGATGATGTGCTGCGGTTGATGGGCGCATCGGAGAGTGTGATTTCAGTTGGCTCAGGATATACACAATGGATGTTGATTGGGAATATTACCATCGTTGCTTTGTTTTTAGTGAACGCTATTTTCCGCGGTGCGGGTAGTGCAGCCATTGCCATGCACTCGTTATGGATAGCCAATATTTTAAATATGATCCTTGATCCGATACTCATTTTTGGATGGGGACCCATTCCTGCACTTGGAGTGGAGGGGGCGGCAATAGCCACTAATATTGGAAGGGGTGCTGGTGTGCTCTACCAACTGTACTATCTATCAGGTGAAAAGGGAGTCATTAAAATTCATAAGGAAAATATTAAAATAGATTGGGGTATTATCACCCGCCTTTTGAAAGTATCAGCTGGTAACATTGGCCAGTTTTTGATTTCTACTGCCAGCTGGCTTTTTATGGCACGGATTATTGTTACGTTTGGAAGTGCTGCCTTTGCGGGTTATCAGTTTGCGATTCGGGTAATCATATTTACCATTCTACCCTCTTGGGGTATGGCCAATGCAGCAGCTACTTTGGTTGGCCAAAACCTGGGTGCCCAAAAGCCGGAGCGGGCAGAGCAGTCGGTGTGGAAGGCTGGTTTCCTGAATATGGTTTTCCTCGGCTTGATATCCATCACTTTTTATTTTGTGTCCGAGCCCATCATGCGAATTTTTTCATCCAATGAAGAAGTGATTCGCTATGGCGCCCAATGTCTTAAGATTGTGGCTTTTGGCTATGTGTTTTATGGATATGGAATGGTGATTGTTCAATCATTTAATGGCGCTGGCGATACAAAGACCCCAACCATTCTTAATTTGTTTGGCTATTGGCTTTTCCAAATTCCGCTAGCTTACTTATTAGCCGTACAATTTGGCCTTGGGCCTAGCGCAGTGTTTTGGGCGATTGCTATTGCCGAATCGGTGATGGCTGTTGTTGCCATTGTTATCTTCCGCCAGGGTAAATGGAAGGGAGTTAAAATTTAGGTCAATAGTCGATAGTCCATGGCATACCACTGTGGACTATCGACCATGGACTTATTGACCTTTCTTGAACGCGGCTTTCATCGCATTATTCAATTCTTCACCGGCTTTTTTCAAACTGGCTTCTACCTCTTTCCAACGTTCTTTGTTTTCTGCGTCATTTTTAAATTTTTCTGCAGCTACTTTTAGTTCCTCAAATTTTTTCTTTAGGTCAGCTTCCACGCGAGTGCTGGCATCTTTGGCCTCGACCAAAAATTGATCGAATTTCTTTCCAAAGTCCCTAAAAAACTTTTCGGCTGAGCCTTCCTGATTTGATTCTTCCATTTGACATTGCTTTATAAAGACAAATCTAATCAACTGTTGACATTCCCTCGGAGTAAATCAAATTAGGATTCTTAAAAGTGTAATTTGAATAGATTGGACAACTAACGATTTCGGGTAGGGGTTCACCGAGTCGATGGCTACTATTTGCAATTTTGGGTTAAATTTGATTTTCTTAACCCAACCCAGTTTGAAAACGAAGTTCATTTTTCTTTTTTTGGCTGTTTTGATAGTGGCAGGCGCCTGCGCAAAATCTAACTCAGGCTATCAACCGCGATATAAAAAGCCCAATCCGAATAAACCGTTGCCTTGTCCCCAAAAAGACTGTTGAGTTATGCGGAAAATTGTGATTGCTATTGATGGGTACTCGGCTTGTGGCAAAAGCTCCACCGCTAAGGAAGTGGCCAAAGAGCTAAACTATCGGTATATAGACTCGGGCGCCATGTACCGAGCAGTTACCCTATACTTTTTAGATCATTTAGTGGCTATTACTAACCCCAAAGAAGTTGAACGAGCGATAGGCGAGATCCAGCTGTCCTTTCGGGTCAACCCAAAAGGCACTTCCGAGTTGTTTATGAATGGGATTAACGTAGAAAAAGATATCCGTAAAATGCGGATTTCTGAGAACGTGAGTCCCGTAAGCGCTCTGAGAGAAGTTCGGGAAGCCATGGTGGCCATTCAACGGAAGTTGGGGAAAGAAAAAGGTATTGTAATGGATGGTCGCGATATCGGATCTGTTGTGTTTCCCCAGGCCGAGTTGAAGATTTTCCTTACCGCAGATATCTTGGTGAGGGCTTTTAGAAGGCAAAAAGAGCTTCTTCAGCGCGATGACCTGGTCGATATTGATACCATTGTCGAAAATCTCAACACACGTGATCAAATCGATAGCACGAGAAAGGAGAGCCCGGTAATCAAGTCGGACGATGCCATTCAAATTGATACAACTCACATCACTATCGATGAGCAAGTGGACGAGGTAGTTAGACTGGCTTTTTCGAGAATAGTAAGGTTTGTCTGATCCCTATTCAAGACCCAGTTAAACGGACAAAAATTCTTTGATTTGACTCCTCTTTGCTGCTTGAATTTAATTGCTAATTTTGCCACGTTCCTTCCTAAAATGCCTTTTTTGGTAAAAAAGAGAAGGGGTTACTAAACTTAACTTATTGCCAACTCCCCATGGGCAAATTCATTCGACTTAAAAAAGGTTTTACCATTAATCTCGTGGGCAAAGCCGCCCCTAAAGTGGTGGAAATTGAGCAGCCTGACACGTTTGTGATCAAACCCACCGATTTCCATGGCACTTATATGCCTAAGCCAGTTGTGAAGGAGGGAGACACGGTGAAAGCAGGCTCTCCATTGTTTCATGACAAGCGCCATGAAAACATCATTTATACTGCACCAGTCAGTGGAGAGGTGGTTGAGATCAAGCGTGGCGAAAAGCGCAAGCTTTTAGAAATAAAAATATTAGCCGACAAGAAGGTAGAGTATGAGACCTTCAAAAAATATACAGTTTCAGAAATTGCAAATCTATCCACAGCGGCACTGAAAGAGCAACTTCTTACATCAGGAGTTTGGCCTAACCTGATAGAGCGCCCCTTTGGCGTAGTGGCCGACCCGGGAGTGACGCCAAAGGCGATTCATATTTCTGCATTTGATACTCACCCGCTGGCACCCGACTATAGTGTGCTGTACAAAGGGCAAGACCAGTACTTTCAAGTGGGTGTGGACATTTTGAAGAAACTTACTGCTGGAGCTGTTCATGTCAATACTCACACAACCAGCGAGATTTCCACTGTTTTTTCTCAAGTGAAAGGCGTGGAGGTAAATAAGTTTTCAGGCCCACATCCAGTTGGGTGTGTCGGCATTCAGATTCATCATTTAGATCCGATTAATAAAGGGCAGATCGTTTGGACAATTGCGCCAGCAGGTGTGATTCAAATTGGTAAACTCTTCCTAAACGGAATTTACGATGCATCAAAGCTGGTGGCAGTGACTGGTTCGGAAGTCAAGAATTCTCAATATTATAAGACCTACACAGGAGCTTCTGTAAAAAAATTCCTTCAAGACAACTTGAAGCAAGATCACGTACGAGTGATAGCCGGAAATCCTTTAACCGGAACGGCAGTAGGGAAAGAAGGGCACATAGGATTCTTTGATCAACAAGTTTCTGTTTTGCCAGAGGGTGATTATGCGGAATTTGTAGGTTGGATTACTCCGGGAGAACGTAAACTAAGTTTCCATCGCGCTATTGGGTTGTTTTCGTTCCTTTCGCCAGGTAAAGAAAGAGTAGTAGATACCAACACACATGGAGAACCCCGCGCATTTGTACAATCTGGTATTTTCGAGCAGGTCGTTCCGATGGATATTTTACCGACTCATTTACTCAAGAGTATTTTAGCGGAAGATATTGATGAGATGGAGGCATTGGGCATTTACGAAGTCATTGAAGAAGATTTGGCACTCTGCGAATTTGTGGATGTATCTAAGCACAAAGTGCAGGAAATTTTGAGAGAGGGTCTTGAATTAGTTCAACAAAGTTAATACAGCGATCAGATGGAGTTTATTAAACATCAGATAGAGAAAATCAAGCCCAATTTTGAGAAGGGCGGAAAGTGGGAGAAGCACTATTATTCCTTCGAGGCATTAGAGACATTCTTATTTGCGCCTGCAACGACCAATGGAATAAAAGGAGCGCAGATTCGTGATGCCATTGATTTAAAAAGATTGATGATGACGGTGATCATCTCCATGGTGCCTTGTTTGCTTTTCGGAATGTGGAATGTAGGACACCAACATTTTTTAGCTATTGGTCAGGCGGCTTCATTCATGGATAAATTTTGGATTGGTGTTGTTCAGGTGATGCCTGTTGTAGTCGTTTCTTACGGTGTTGGGTTGGGTATTGAGTTTGTGTTTGCCACGTTTAGAAGACATCCCGTAAATGAAGGATTTTTAGTGACCGGAATGTTGATTCCGTTGGTCATGCCTCCAGACGTACCACTTTGGCAAGTTGGCCTTGCCACTGCTTTTGCCGTGATCATTGGTAAAGAGGCTTTTGGTGGCACCGGCATGAACGTAATGAACGTGGCGTTGACGGCCCGTGCATTTTTATACTTCGCTTACCCAACTGACATTTCAGGAAGTGTGTGGACTTATATTGGAGATGCAAAAGCAGTGGCCGGATATTCTGGCGCAACGCCTTTGTCTTTAGCCGCAGATGCAGCCACAACAGGAACAAACGTTGTAGCTTCACTTAACTCTTTTGGAGCTGGATGGAATGAAGGCGTCTTTTCATTCTGGAATATGTTTATAGGTATTATGCCCGGTTGTATAGGAGAGACATCTACCTTAATGTGTTTAGTGGGTGCCATAATTTTGGTTGCTACTGGCGCAGGAAGTTGGAAAGTGATAGTGAGTGTTTTTGGAGGTGCTTATGCAATGGGTCTAGTGCTGAATCTGATTGGAGGGAATGCCTTTGTGGAAATGCCTGCCCATTATCATTTAGTAATTGGCGGGTTAGCCTTTGGCGCAGTTTTCATGGCAACAGATCCGGTAACTGCCTCGCAAACGGAAACGGGGAAGTGGATTTATGGGGCATTGATCGGTATCTTTACCGTTATGATAAGAGTATTCAATCCCGCCTATCCCGAGGGAATTATGCTGGCGATATTGTTGATGAACGTGTTCGCTCCCCTTATCGATTATTTTGTAGTTAGTTCAAACAAAAAAAGAAGATTACAACGTGCGACAGTCTAACCTTTACATCGTTTTATATGCCGCGGCCATAACCATTGTGTGTGGCGGAGCATTGGCAATTGCTTCACAAACTTTGAAGCCTCTACAAGATGCTAACATCGAGTTAGAGCGCAAGAAGAACATCCTCGCAACAGTTATGGAACTGAAAGAGGGAGATGATATTGTAAAACTTTATGCATCTCGGGTGAAGGAAAGCGTGATTGATTTTCAGGGGAATGTAAAAACCGGTATGAAAGCAAGCCAAGTAATAATTGCTGAACAGTACAAATTGAAACCCGAAGAACGTCTTTTGCCGATCTATGAATTCAGGAATCAGACGGATACCACAAAAATTGAAAATGCGGTAATGCCGGTATATGGATATGGGTTATGGAATAACATTTGGGGATTTGTAGCGCTTCAAGCTGACTTGAATACCGTGCAGGGGGTGAAGTTTGAGCATGCTGGTGAAACGCCAGGTTTGGGCGCTCGAATTACTTCAGATGACATCCAAGTTCGCTATAAAGGAAAGAAGGTCTTTGAAGGAGATAAGATCATGTCGGTGCAAATGCAAAAAGGGGAGGGCATGGATTACTCAGCCGATCCTCACAAAGTGGATGGAATGTCAGGGGCAACACTTACCGGAAAAGGTGTAAACAATATGCTGACGGATTATTTCTCTTGCTATAAAAATTATCTGAAGAAGAATCAACAAAATTTATCACTAAACCTATGAGC
>JABFSY010000458.1 GCA_013140395.1 Cyclobacteriaceae bacterium | reverse complement strand
AATCGCTTATGGCTGGTACCCCGGTCAGTTTTAAATGATACAATCGCCTTTTCAGGGCTTTCGGAACTAGCCGGATCTATCCCTTTGTTCGTAACAAACTTTTTGATCATGTCTTTCAAGCCACTTACGTCTTCCATGGGATCTCCTTCTACAAGAAGCGCATCAGTAGAGTTGACCTGAATCTTAAAAATGTTCTTCTCCTGCATTTTCACCTCTACATCCTGATTAGGATCGGGTGGCGGAGGCAAACCGATGCTCAAACCCCGATCGTTATTGATCGTTGTTGTAACCAAGAAAAAGGTTAACAACAAGAATGCAATATCCGCCATCGAAGCATTCGGTATTTCTGGTGTTGCTCTTGCCATTGAATTATTTTTTTAACCTGTGATAATATCCTTTACTAAAGAATATATTGCTAATACAACAGACGCTGCTAAAATGATATAAAAAGTGATCATACCAGCCCCAATCATTCTCGAACTACTCGCATCAACACCCATAGCGACAGCTTTAGCACTGACTTCTGAGCCTGACATTGCGTAGGACACTCCAAAAAGAACGACTAGACCAACTACTCCGATCAATGCCTTTAACAACCCCGCTGGGTGTTTAATGGCATATACCACGGGCATTCCAATACTGGCAATTACTACTATTGCAAATAACGCATAGCAAATAATTAGACCAGGTGAAATTAGGGATTCTATCAACGGTGCAGATTCTTCCATATGACCATTATTTAGATAATTTGTGCTTAACTAAAATGTCAATCAAGGAGATTGATGCATCTTCCATCTTGTTAACCAAGCTATCAATTTTAGATACGCAATAGTTATAAAGAATCTGAAGCACCATACCTACGATTAGTCCACCTACGGTTGTGATCAAAGCCACTTTCATACCACCCGCAACAACTTGGGGAGAAATATCACCCGCTGCCTCAATCGCATCAAAGGCTTCCACCATCCCGACAACAGTTCCAAAGAAACCAAGCATAGGGCCAAGTGAGATACACAAAGAAATCCAGATTAACCCAGACTCTAAGCGACCCATTTCTACGCCACCGTATGACACAATTGATTTCTCTACCATATCAACTCCTTCACCAGACCGCATAAGGCCTTGCGTAAAGATAGACGCCACTGGTCCACGAGTATTTTTAGTCACGTCCTTTGCCGCCTCAACACCACCTTTCGCCAAAGCATCTTCGATTTGCGTCAACAACTTTTTGGTATTGGTAGTTGCTAAGTTCAACGTAATAATTCTTTCGATAGCAATCGCCAATCCTAAAATGAACGTAATCAAGATAGGCCACATAAATGGGGCACCACCTTCGATAAATTTGTCTTTTAGGGCTTGATGGAATGACTGTTCTTCTGCTGGTGCGGCATCGGTTGCCACTTCTGTAACTGTCGATTCAGCAGGAGCTGCCGCTTCCGTAGCTGCTTTTGTTGTGTCGGCACTTTCTTGAGCCACCGATTTGGAAGCGCCAAATGCTAGCACTCCGATGAAAGCAATGATTCTAACTAATTTTTTCATGGTTTAAGGTTTATGGATAAAACTTGAAGTGGCCAAAATTAAAGGTTTTGCCGATTTCCCAACAAGATTTTTGAAAAAAAACTCAAATTCTTTGTACTTATTTACTGCTTTCGAGCAATACAATACCAATTATCGAAAAAGTCACGGTGAATTGATGCCTTTTACTATTGCAATCTAACCGATTGCCCAGATCTGGAATCCAACCGTTTTCAGAAACATCATCGCGAGTCGCTTATTCATATCTTGTCCTTGGATGGGCAGGTATAAATCTATTTCTTTGCAGGCTTTTTCGGAGAGGTGTCAGAGTGGCCGATCGAGCACGCTTGGAAAGCGTGTTTACCGCAAGGTAACGAGGGTTCGAATCCCTCCCTCTCCGCTTCACCCTCCATAGCTTTGTCGTAGGAGGTTAGGGTTAGTCTCCGTAGCTTCAGCGTAGGAGGGTTTACCTCCATACCAAAATCAAAGGATGGTTTTTTAGTATGCAATTCGTTTATATTCCTAAATGTGTAGACGGCACCATTTACACAGGATGCACCAACGACATCGATGCACGTTTGGCGAGGCATCTTCAGGGTTATGTCGAATATACTAAAACTAGGCTTCCGGTTGAGTTAGTCTTTTATTGCGCCTTCAAGAACAAGGAAGATGCTTTTGCCTTTGAAAAATACCTGAAGTCTGGTTCTGGGATTGCTTTTAGAAATATGCATTTTATTAAGCGCTCATCCTCGGGCTAACCAATAAGGAACAAAAATGGTGCCTCCTCCGCTAAAGCTACAGAGGGCAAGTCGAATCCTCCCTCTCCGTAACACCCTCCGTAGCTTCAGCGAAGGAGGGTTTTTCAATTGATTGGTTATTGCTCGCTCATTTCCCCCGCTAACGGCTTACCTATCAATTCTTTTGCTTTCTCTGCCCCCTGCTCTCCTATCAAAATCATTAGTTTTGTTACGGCCGCTTCCGTAGTCATGTCTCGTCCGCTGATAACACCAATCTCCTCCAACCATTTGCCTGTTTCGTACCTTCCTTGCTCCACCATGCCTCCCGGGCATTGCGAAATATTAACAACAAAAAGGCCCTGCTCAATTCTAGTCTTCAAAGCCTGCCGAAACCAAGTCGAAGAAGGCGCATTGCCAGAACCGAATGTTTCAATAATCAGCGCTCGCAAGCCCTTTGTAGAAAGAATAGCGTCAATGGTGTCATTGGGAATTCCCGGGAACAATTTTAAGATGGCGATACCAGTGTCAAACCGCGTCCTTAACTTAAGTGCTTTTGGAACAGAAACTTTGTGAATTGCTGCGTCATTGTAATCAATGGCGACACCAGCCTTTGCCAAAGCGGGATAGTTTTCAGATTGAAATGCATCAAAATGCATACTCTCTACTTTTCTAGATCGATTTCCCCTCAATAAGGCACTGTCAAAATACAAACATACTTCAGGAACCATGGCCTTTCCCTCTTTTGTCTTGGCTGATGCGATCTCCAGGGCCGTAATTAAATTTTCTCTCGCATCTGACCTCGGTTCGCTGATCGGAAGTTGTGCGCCCGTAAAAACAACGGGTTTGCCTAAACCCTGCAACATAAAACTGAGAGCGGATGCGGTAAACGACATCGTATCGGTGCCGTGCAACACAACAAAGCCATCTTGATCGGCATAATGATCAAAAATGATTTGCCCAATTTCCTTCCAGTGGGTTGGGCCTATGTTAGACGAATCGATCGGTTGATCAAATGAGATAACTGTCAAGTCTAGTTGTAAACTCCGAAGAGCGGGCAAGTGATGCAGAATCAAAGAAAAGTCAAATGGAATCAAAACGCCACGCACATCGTAGGCCATACCAAATGTGCCACCTGTATAGATAATGAGCACCTTGGACTTGGCTTGATCCGGAGATGCAGTATTGATGTTAATAATCTGATAGCTCATACGGGTCGTTAAAAAGTTTCTTTGAATTGGAAACCGTGATGTGGGAAAGTTCTTCTAATGTGATCTTTTTCAACTCTGCGATCTTCTGTGCGATGAGAGGAATATACGCAGGTTCGTTTCGCTTGCCGCGATGGGGAACGGGCGCCAAATAAGGGCAGTCTGTTTCCAATACAATATTCTCTAAATCAATAGTTGGAATGATGTCTTCCAATCCACTCTTTTTAAATGTTGCAACTCCTCCCAGTCCAACATAGAATCCCATGTCCGCGATTCGTTTCGCCTGTTCAATCGATCCAGAAAAACAATGAAAGACACCCGTTAGTTTTCCATTGAGTAATGGTTCCAACAACTCGATCGTTTCCTGTAAAGATTCTCGGCAGTGAATTACAATGGGAAGTTCATACTTCTTGGCCCATTCAACCTGAATCAAAAAAGCTTCTTTTTGCTGATCCCAAAATGTTTTGTCCCAATACAAATCGGTACCCATTTCACCAACTGCCGCAAATTTTCGCTTTGACAGCCAAGCTTCTACTTGGTAGAGTTCTTTCTCAAAATCCCTTTTTACAGAACATGGATGAAGCCCCATCATGGGTATGCAAGTTGTTGGATTTTTTGCCTCCAACTCCATCATATCATCAATGGACGTATGATCAATATTGGGCATATAAATTCGGGCCATTCCGGCTTTTGTACTACGAGCCAGCATGTCAACCCGGTCTAGTTGAAACTCTTCCTTATAAATGTGCGCGTGCGTGTCAATCCAAAAATTCGCCATTCTCAAAAGAAATATTTAGAAAAAATTAGTAGTCCCACAAAAAACGAAACAGCGGCTGAAACGAGAACTGCCGCTGCAGCAATGTCTTTAATCTTACCCGCTTTCACCTGCCGCTCCGGGCTTACTAAATCGACAATACCTTCTATTGAAGAATTCATTAACTCCAGAGAGATGACCAGCCCAATACACAATAATAAAATGCACCAGTCCAACTTGCTTACCCCAAAGTAGAAGGCCAACCCAACCACCACTGCCGAAATGAATAAATGAATCCGCAAATTAGACTGCTCTTTGCACGCGAGCCAAAAACCCTGAAATGCAAACTTGAATGAGTGAAATAGCTTTTTCATTTCTTGTTAAATGAACTTTCCAAGCGATTGATAGCTGTATGGAGTAAGTCTCCCTCAACTTCACCGCAATTTAGTCCAAGAAAGCCAACCGCATGATCGATTGCCTTCCCAAGATCAAAATCCTTTTGAGGTACCGTATAGACCCAGTTCTTGTCAAGTAAGAATTTTGCCAGATATTCTTGTTCCGGTTGCCCTGGAGTGGGTATCATTATTAGATTTCTCTTTTGCAATGCCGCCAAATCTAGGATGGAACTATAACCAGAGCGGCAAACAACAAATCGGGATTCCTCAATGATACGCTTAAGTTCTTCTGCTCGCAGATGCCCTACCCGACTCATTTGCCCCTTCGAAACAATCGAATCTCCGTGATAGGGCTTACCTAAGACAAACATCACTTTTAAATCAAGTTTTGTCAACTGTTGGGTAATCAACACTTCCAGGATCGTTCGTTGAGGTTCTGGGCCGGACAGCAGAACAAGTAAATCATACTTGAACTCAATGGGTTGAGTGGGTTTATGAAAGCGAGAAAGCGGCCCGACAAAAACGACTGGCAAATCATTGGTTGCGGAGAGATCGCCAGAAAATGAACGATCAGGAAAATCAGGCACCCAACATTCGTTGAATCGTTTGATCATCTGCCGGTTCCAAAAACTGAACAGCCGAGATGCACAATTAAATGGGGCTCCCCAAAAAAAATTGATTTGATGGGTCACAAAAATGCTTTTGACATTTTGGGAGTAACAACCAAACCGATTGTCAGAGATGACCAAATCAACAGGGTATTCGCGAAGGATTTGATTCAGCTGCCGATGCTCCTTTCGAATGGCAGAAACAAATTTAAATGACTGAAGGAATAGCTTGGGTAACAGTCGACTATCTGTTGCATATTCGGGTTGGTAGGACGCGATCTCAAGGAAAGTCAACTGCGGAAACTCTAGTTTGAGCAGTTGCATTGCCCCACCACTCGTGGCAATCAATACATTCCAGTCCCGCTGGAGAAACGCTCTTATAATAGGAATACACCGTGTGGCGTGACCCAGCCCCCAATCAAGTGGAGAAACGATAACGGTAAAAGGCCTATTCAAAGTTGTGAATTTGACAACGCTTTAAACTTAAATCCAAGATCTGAAAAATGTTCGAGACATCTTGGCAACGCATATGTCATATTCCGCTCTGCTTTTAGGCTGTCATGAAAAACAATGATGGATCCAGAACGAACAGCGTCAATCGTTCCACGTAAACATTTTTCGGGAGAAAGTGACTTAGAATAGTCTGATGTAAGAACATCCCACATCACAATTTTATAATTGTCCGTAAGAGCTTTGATTTGCTTTGATCTGATTCTGCCATAAGGCGGGCGAAATAAATTTTTCTCAGAAGCGACCAGCCTTTGGCCAGACTGCCCCTGAATACTGGGGCGGAACAAATCATCTATCTCTTTTTTACATAGCGCCACGTTGGAAACATATTTTTCGGTAGAGGTGCCCCAGCCCTTCAGATGGTTGAACGTATGATTAGCGATCAGATGATTATCAGTTATAATTCGTCTTGCTATTTCGGGGTACTTCTTAATATTATCACCAATGCAAAAAAAAGTTGCCTTCGCATCAAATTTTTTCAATGTCTCCAGCACAAATTCTGTTGGGCCCGGGATAGGGCCGTCATCAAAAGTGAGAAACAATTCTTTTTCAATCGTGTTCACTCGCCATGTCAGAGCCGGAAAAAAAAGCGGCAGTATAAACGGTGTGCGAAACAAAGGAAATCAGGATTTAAGGTTTGTTATTTTAGATTTATTTCCAATACCCAACTCATCAACAAATCCATCAAACTTTTCCATTGCACAGATCCCACGTCTGTTTGGTTTATATTCATGACTTACTCGACACGACATGTTAACAAGGTGATGTCATCCCGATATCCATTTTTTCCCTTGAATCCATCGAGGGTGACAATGATATCCTGATGGATGGTTTTCAGGTCTTTCAAATGGTTTTTTGCAAAATAATCATGCAACGCTTGTGGACCGAACTCTTGTTCTTGTTCATTTACCGTTTCGGTTAATCCATCAGTATAGGCGAGTAATGTAAATTCACTTAAATCAGTGATAAATCCTTCGTGTATAAAAGGTAAAGGGTGCATGGCGCCTAGTACAGTCGACCCTTCCTCCAGCAGACGAATACCATTTTTACGATCATAAAGCAAAGGTGGATTATGACCGGCATTTACATACACCATTGTACGCAGGTTAATGTCATAGATGGCTCCAAAAAAAGTTATAAATTTTTCACCTTTAGTATTGTCCAGTACTTGAAAATTGAGCGCTTCAACGATTTCCGTCAGGTTGGGTGTCTGGCGCAACAGCGTACGAAGTGAAGCTTGAAAATTAGACATCATTAAGGCCGCTGGTATCCCCTTACCGCTGACATCTGCTACACAAATTAAAAACTGATTCTTATTAATCGGAATATAAT
>JABFSY010000202.1 GCA_013140395.1 Cyclobacteriaceae bacterium | reverse complement strand
GTTCATTGCCATTCAAGTCATTATGAGGACAAGAATGTAGGTGATATGATCACCTTTAATAAATATGAAGGGCATTTGTTTCACATCGACTACTTTGCCCATAACGAAGAGGAATGAAAGAGTTTAAATCTATTTTAGCTGCTTTTAACAATGTCAATTTTGCAGCTCGGCAAGCGGCTTTAGCAACGGTGGTTAAAGTGCGCGGATCGTCTTATCGCAGTCCGGGCGCACGGATGCTCATCACCGATGATGGAAAGTGGGTGGGCTCCATCAGTGGGGGCTGTTTGGAGGGAGACGCACTTCGCAAGGCAAGGCAAGTGATGACTTCGGGAGAGCCGAAAACTGTGACTTATGACACGCGTGAAGAGAGCAATCAGAACCTTGGGATCGGGCTTGGTTGCAATGGCGTAATTGATGTTTTGATCGAACCGATCACAGCCCACAAAAATTCGATTCTGTTTTTTAAACAACTTGTTGAAAAGAACCAACCAGCCGCTTTGGCGACTGTGTTTCAGGGGCTCTCCGGGATTGGCGAAACGTTGCTCATTAATGAAGATAAAAGTGTAATTAGTCAGGTATCAAACCCGGCTTTATCAGATTTGATAGTGGAAGATTTGCTTAATGTATTCAACACTCGGGTCTCACACGCAAAAACGTTTTTGGTGAGTGGAATTGAGTATGAGGTATTTCTTGAATTGGTTCAGCCTTCTGTTTCACTTGTTATTTTTGGAGGCGGTTTTGATGCGCGGCCGGTAAGTCAAATGGCCAAGGCACTGGGTTGGAGTGTGGAGGTAACCGATGAATGTGTAGCGCACATTGCACCGGTATTTTTCCCACAGGTAGATAAACTTTCGTTGTGTCACCGCGATTTTATTGATCGCGATTTCAAGATCACACCCTTTACGGCCTGTGTCCTCATGTCGCATAACTATGAATACTACCGGGATGTGTTGAAAAAGATTATCCAAACGGAAGCTCCTTACATCGGCATCTTAGGGCCACGGAAAAGATTTGACAAAATGCTTGAGGAATTTAAACGAGATCGGTTTGAACTAACAGATGAGCAGATGCTGCGTATTCATTCGCCCATTGGTTTGGATATTGGTGCTGAAGCGCCAGATGAAATTGCTCTTGCTATTGTCGCGGAAATTCAAAGCAAGTTTTCCAATCGCTCGGGCGGCTTTTTGAAAGCGCGCAATGGCCCAATTCATCAACGCCAACAAGAAACGGATCAGGTATATAAATTTGTTTACCGAAGCGAAAATAAATAGTCTTTCCATCCAACCTTTTGCTATGACCAAACTAAACTTCATTCCATTATTATTTGCTTGTACGATCGGCTTTTCACAACCCATTCAAAAGGAAATTAATGAACAGGTATGGAAACCGTTTATCAAAAGTTATAATGACTATAGAGCAGATGACTTTTTAGCACTGCACTCGAAAGATGTCATTCGATCAGCCCGCGACAGCAAAAAGGTCTGGAACTGGGATCAGTACCTTCAATCCCAGTCTGAAGGCGACAAAAGAGAATTGTTGGCAAAAAGTAAAAGAACACTTTCGCTTCGTTTCACAGAACGACTCAACAATGCGAACCAGGCATTAGACGTAGGAATATTCCAGGTGCTTTACCAACTACCTGATGGCACAAAGGAAAGCTACTATGGTCGGTTTCATGTTGCCTTGCGAAAGGAAAATGGCCATTGGAAAATTTTAGTGGATACTGACTCTACAGAAGATGGAAAGATAGGAGAACGCGATTTTTTGGCAGCTAGTCCAATGGAGCCATAAATGAATTCAACTATTTGCCAAAGTGAATGAGCCCCAATCAAATCGAGAAATAGCAATCCTGCTTCTCGCAGCAGGTTCATCTTCGCGTCTGGGCCGATCCAAACAATTGGTATCTATCAAAGGCCAACCGTTGTTGCTAAAGTCGATGAATGCAGCCATCGAATCAGGCATAGAGAACATCATAGTAGTGCTTGGAGCAAACGAGCAAGAGCACCATCAGGTAGTTAAAGACGCGCGGGTTCACGTGGTTGTCAATGCGGACTGGAAAAAGGGGATGGGTAGTTCCCTTAAAACAGGACTTTCATACTTGTTACAACAAACGCCAAATGTGGACGCTGTTATTACGATGGTTTGTGATCAACCTCTGATCACCTCCGACCAGCTAAAAAAGCTACTTGCCGGGTATGAGAGCTTGCGAAGTGTAATCGTAGCTTCTTTTTACCAAGGTGTTGCAGGAGTTCCTGTGTTGTTTGATCGAATACTTTTTTCTGAATTGCTTTCGCTCCCTGATGATGCGGGTGCAAAAAAAATGCTTCAACAGCACCCTGAGTTAATACAGATGGTACCCTTTCCGGGTGGCGAAGTTGATATTGACACAGAAGATGATTTGAGAAAATACTTGATGCATTAGTTGACTGGTAGGAGGTTTCGCCATGTTGATTAGCTCGAAGTTCTTCGATACATGGATACTCACTACCTTTGTCATGTGCGACCCATTTTTTCTTTACTATTTGTAGCCAGCGTTTTTTCATCGGTAGCTGCCCCCTATGAGCTCTTTGAACAAAATGGAAAGGTGGGAATCAAAAATGATCGCGGTCAAGTTGTTATTCCTCCAGCCTTCGAAGCACTTGGTTGGTCAGATGGAAGTTTTTCTGTGATCGGTGAGACCACCGGCTATCGAGTACAAAACCATTGGGGCCTTATTAATTTAAAGAAAGAATTTATTACTCCTGCTGAGTTTGAAGAACTTGTTTATCAGGGTGGAGAATTTGTAGTGGCCCGAAAGCAATTGAACCCCGCTTCAACGAAGTCAGGGTGCATTAATTTGCGCGGTGAAATAATCCTTCCTTTTGTTTACGATGGGATCAAAGTCAACGGACTCCGTGCCATTGTTTTTAATCTGGTAGGATCACGATTTAGTTACGGGCTCACCAACATGAACAATGAAGTGTTGATTCCGTTGCTGTACAAAGACATCCAGTCCCTGGGGACCCTTCGGTATGCTGTTGAAAATCGCGAGGGAAAGATTGCATTGTTTACTGAAAGCGGAACTGTTGTCAGCGATTTTACCATTGACAGTCTGTCTACCTTCTATAAAGGATATTCTATCATCCATGAACACGGGCTACAAGGGTTGATCGATCGGGAAGGAGTAATGAAAGTGCCAGCGCGCTACCAGTCGATAAAGATTGAGGAAGATGGGCGTGTACTTGGTAAGTTGCCGGGCGAATGGATTTATCTGGATGGTCAGAATAAAGTACTGACTAGAATACTGGCGGATGATCTGCTTCCTGTCAGTAATAAAAGAACGATTATTAAATCGGGTAATAAATTTGGGCTAGTAGATGATCTCCATCAACCGCTACTACCCACCGAATGGGACTCACTCAGTGAATTAGAAGGTGATCTGTTTTTGGCGAAAAGAAACGATCGGTGGGGAGCTATCCGGAGCACTAGCGAATTACAAGTCCCTGTGGTTTATGACACACTTCAGTTTTATGAGGGTGGATACCGAGCCTTTCTCAAAACGAGTGGTTGTCTTTTACTAGATCGAAGCGGAACCGTAAAAACAGCTAAAGCCTATGGCTCGATCCAGGAATTTGATTCCTCCACGTGGAAAGTAAGAAATGGGATCTATTGGGGTTTGCTGAATCAAGAAGGAAACGAAGTGGTGCATTGCGTATTTGATTCTATTGGCGACCGAACCAGTAATTTGGTTGCTGTGAAATTCAAAGGTCTTTATGGAATAATTGACCTCCAGGGGAATTGGATAATTGCTCCACAACAATATCCCATTCGATTAGCTGATGATACTCGTTATCTTCTGATACAGCCAGGTAATTCTTTTTTGAAAAGCATGGATGGCAAAGTCATTTACTTTACGTCCTACCCCGTTGAATTCAAAGAAAAATATTGGATTGAGCATTTGCCTAACGGAACTCAAAATAAATTGAGTTATGACGGAGTTAAAATAACGATTGAGGAAAAACAACCAATAAAAATTTCCACAACCAAAGTTAACATACCGGGCTTATTTCAAATGAATGAAGGATTGCAGGGTGTACACAGAAGCGGAAAATATGGGTTTGTGGATGCCAAGGGAAAACTGAGAATAGCCAACCGGTATGACAGCATAGGTGCTTTTCAAGATGGATTGGCCCCTGTCAAATTAATTGGCATGTGGGGATTTATCAATACGGCTGACAAGATTGTTATTCAACCAAATTATGAATCCGTGTCCTCATTTGTTAATGGCTTATCGATCGTTCAACGCAGCGCAAGAATGGGATTGATTGATCAACGCGGGCAAGTTGTGTTGCCCCTTCGATACGAACATATTGGCCGGCTTTCAACGGGGAAGTTTTTGTTGAAGGCAAATCGCCTGCTAGGTGTTGCTCATGAGAACGGGACAATCGAAATCGAGCCACGGTTTGATGAACTCAAAGTGCTGGCGAACGGCCAGCTCTTGGTTAAGCAAGCGAATAAATGGGGATTGATTAGTTCTTCGGGGCTAGACATTATACCCATGCAATACGACAAGCTCCAATTTGATCCGGTCAAAAATCAATACCTGGCTTTTCATAAAAGCGAATGGCGCGTTTTAGACATTAAATAGACCGTTGATTTTATGTTTCATTTGGGTAATTCAGACTTGTTTTTGAATCAAACAATTAACCGTATCTTTACCACCTTAATTCAATTTTATGAATACTATATTTTTGTTTGGAATGCCGAGCGGGATGGAGTGGTTTATCATCGGAATATTTGTGCTTGTCTTTTTTGGGGCAAAAAAAATACCTGAATTCGCAAAAGGATTAGGCAAAGGCATTCGAGAATTTAAAGATGCGGTGAAAGATGTAAAGAAAGAAGTCGATGACGCAGGCAAAGAAGTGCCTAAAATTGACGATAAATAGCCATTGAAGTCGTATTCGAATTTCGCGCAAATCCAGCACGATCTTCAAAGTGGGGTTATATCTTGTCATTCTCTTGTTAAGCATCACCTCTCAAAAATCGAGGCTAAAAAACATTTGAACGTTTTTTTAACTGTGTATTCCGAAGAATCTCTTCTTCGCGCGCAGGAGATTGATAAAAAAATAAAGAATGGTAGTGCTGGACGTTTAGCGGGCCTTGTAGTGGGCTTGAAAGATGTTCTGTGCCACGAGCATCACCCTCTGCAGGCGGGAAGCAAAATTCTCGATGGGTTTAAATCACAGTTTAATGCTACGGCTGTTCAGCGGTTGTTAGATGAGGATGCCATCATCATTGGGCGTCAGAATTGTGATGAATTTGCGATGGGTTCCTCCAATGAAAATTCGGCCTTTGGGCCAGTACTCAACGATATTGACAATTCGCGTGTGCCTGGTGGTTCTTCAGGAGGTTCTGCGGTAGGCGTAATGGCTGATCTTTGTCAGGTTTCGATTGGATCAGATACGGGTGGTAGTGTTCGTCAGCCCGCTGCCTTTTGCGGGGTGATTGGTTTGAAACCTACTTATTCACGCATTTCTCGCTACGGGTTGGTTGCTTATGGTTCATCTTTTGATTGCATTGGAATCTTTTCGAAAAGTGTAGAAGATAATGCACTTGTACTTGAGGTAATGGCTGGGGCAGACGAATACGATAGCACGGTTTCTCGTCTGCCCGTTCCAAGTTATTCGCAAGAATTCAATCAGTCAGATCGTAAATACAAAATCGCTTTTATGAACGATGTGCTGCAATCTCCTGCACTGCAGCCAGCGATCAAAGCTAACATAGAAAGTAAGTTGAACGAATTGAAATCACACGGTCATGTAGTAGATGGTATTGATTTTCCGTTGAACGAATATGTACTTCCCACTTATTACATTTTAGCAACTGCCGAAGCGAGCTCAAATCTCTCTCGTTTCGATGGGGTGCGTTATGGGTACCGAACCCCGAACGCGACCGATTTGACATCGCTCTATAAAAAAACAAGGGCAGAAGGATTTGGTAAAGAAGTGCAACGCAGAATTTTGATGGGGACTTTTGTGCTGAGCGCCAGTTACTATGATGCGTACTACACAAAAGCGCAAAAAGTACGAAGACTCATTAGGGATCAGCTTAAAGAAGTATTGAAGAAGTATGACTTTATCGTAACGCCTACCACCCCTACCACCGCGTTCAAGTTGGGCGAGCATTCCCAAAATCCGGTGGAGATGTACTTAGCGGACTTATTTTCCGTTCAAGCTAACGTGGCAGGTATTCCGGCTATTTCAGTCCCCTGTGGGAAGGATGCGGAGGGGTTGCCGATTGGGCTTCAAATTATGGCAGACGACTTTCAAGAGTCGAAATTGTTTCAATTTTCAAAGATTTTGTTGAACTTAGAGTGATTTTTTAGGATTAAGGGATGGTAGAGGCGATTTTTTTAACTTATCAAACGGGACGAATATGAGTAGAGTGAAGGTAAAAAACCGACCTTTTTTTAGGGCGCTTGTGCTGGCATTTATGTTTGGCACGTTGACAGTGCGATCGCAAGAAGTACTCGTTTCTGATACATTGGTAGCAGACCTACTATTGCCGATCGATACGACTGCTACGCTGTTGTTGCCAAGCAATTTGGAATATATTCCGGCCGAGGCGACCCCGCAAGTAATTGCTGAACGATTGAGTGCGTTGCAAGGCAAAATAGACCTCACCTACAATAACAAAGTCCAATCGTTTATCGACTACTTCACCATTCGAGATCGCGAGTATACCCGCATGGTGCAGCGGAGGAAGGATTTATATTTCCCGTTGTTTGAAAAAAAATTGAAGGAATATGGCTTGCCGGATGAGTTGAAATACTTGTCTATCATTGAATCAGGATTGAATCCACGAGTAATGTCGCGCGCGAGGGCAGTGGGGCTATGGCAATTTATGTCAGGAACCGGGCGCTACATGGGGTTGAGTAACGATTGGTATATCGATGAGCGCATGGATCCGGAGAAATCAACCGATGCCGCGTGTCGGTATTTGGCACAGTTGTATTCTATTTTTGGCGATTGGCAACTGGCCTTAGCAGCTTATAACTCTGGCCCAGGCACCGTTCGCAATGC
>JABFSY010000444.1 GCA_013140395.1 Cyclobacteriaceae bacterium | reverse complement strand
GCGACCATACAGCAAAAAAGAAAAAGCCAATACACAGCTAAACAGATTCTCCAGTGAGGACACCAACGATGGAAGGTTGGTTGCCTCGAATGGTAGTGGCCTGAAAGTCCCGGAAAAAAATGCCCACGGAGAATTGATAGCCATACTGGACCATGTGGGCTGTAGGTTGTAAAAATGAATGAAATCCTCGTGAGGCGACTGTGAAACAAATTGATCGTGATTAGATGCTATTACAGTTATGATCCTCTCTATCCGAAAATTTGGATGAAAGAAGCTAGCTACTAGTACGAACACTAAAAACAGACTAATCCAGCTTAACAACAGCTTTCCCTTTGGATTTTTTCGTTCTCTAGTCAGCATACCTATGATTAGCGAAGAGAACCAGGCACAGCCATAAATACCTAGCCAATAATACTTCATCGACCAGCCAATCCAAAGCGACAGCAACACCAGCACCCATTGTGCAACACTTACTTTCGCAGCTTTTAAAAGCTTTATCAAGATAGCTGTTAAAAAATAAAGTGCAGCCACTGCCAAGGTTTCTTTCAATATTCCCGAAGACCAAAAAAGAATCGATGGGAAAAACAAAATTGCCAATGCTGCTGCAGGAGTCGAATCAGGAATAAACCTCTTCAACTGACCGAATAAAAACCACGAGGAAAAAAATGATACCATTGAGAGATAAGAAGCTGTTATCCAATAACTATCTCCAGAAACCAAATTCAAAAAGCTAACGAACTTCACAAAAAGAAAAGAACGATCATGCACATACAAGAAATGACTTACTGTACTTGTGTCGTTATTGGTCAATAACAGCTGCCAATACTGAGAAAAGTCGGATTTCGCCAACATGGATAGCTCTTTGGCTTCCTCAAAGTACGTCCATGTATCACCACTCGGGTAATAGTAAATGTACACGAGACCGAGTGTCACCGCTGCCAGCCATTTGATAAAAAACACACACCAATACAATTTCTGCGAACTGGCAGCAAAAGCACGTTGGAAACCAGCGGCCAAGCCAATGATTGCAGTCAAATTTATTACTAGTAGTGCTAGTTTCATTGCGGGCGAAGAATCGATACACCAACGACACAGTTAAGGCAGTTCCGCTTCTGACATAGGTTGTTGTATTGTTCGATCAATGCCTGTGAATCAAAAGACGATTTGATTGACATCCCCAGCGCAGTCCAGGTTTTGGTAATTTTATTTACTTCGGCAGGAATGTGTTGAAGTATATCCATTGCACGATCAACGTAGCGTTGATCATCTTTGGCTCTTCCATAGGCGACTAACAATGGAACAATCGTGTTGATAATTATATTCTCCTTCGATGTTTGCCCAAATAGTGGAACTTCTGTTTTTGATTTCCTGGCAAAATGAAAGTGCGATCGCCAATAATCAGAAGGCGAAATCGAAAGAACAGTTTGCAGCGACTGGTACGAATCCGTCTCAATAAATGTAGAAAAAAGACTCTTGCTAGAAGCGATCAGCGAGGCAAATTGCGCTATCCGCAGTGTTGGAAAATTAGCCGGTCGTAAGCGTAGGAATTTCCACTGAGATGAGTTGAGTCGCCTGTCGTGAATGGAGTATTTTTGAGATAGAAATGAATACTCCTGAAAAAGTGATGTTACGTATTCGTCTTTCGTTTTCGTTTCCAGCATACCAGCCTGACCGAATAGCAAGGCTTCTAACTGCAATAAATTGGAAGAATGCTTTGCAATAATTTTATAGGGTAATGATTTTGCCAACTGAAAAAAGGGTTCACTGTTTGTTTTGAAACCAAAATTTTTTGCCAGTAGCTGATAGGAAGTCTCCTGCCAATCGCCCCCGTTAGCTTGCAATAGCCGCTGAACATCAGTGGCTTTATGTTCCAGGCGCTGCAAAAGCGATTTTTCGAGCATGGATAACTTAATCAATTCGCCTACTGAAGGAAATGACTTTTCGCAGGGAACAGCCGTAGCGCTATTGATAAGCTTTTTATAATTTTTCAATAAAGACACTTCTACCCTTCCCCTTAATTCAATCGTTGGAATAACCGACCCATCCATTCTTCTGATTACTTTATCTCCGTCCCAAACTACATGAAGGATCACGTTTTCATAAGCCTTATCTAGAGTATGCGAATGAGCTATCCAATCTGAAGCTTTCTGGTGAATCTCCACATTCCCCACCCAATCAAGGTCATCGATACGAATCTTTGCACCTGAAAAATCAGGGCCAGCATTCGTATTGTGCCATCCTGTTTTAAAGATTGAAACCTGCTCACCCAGTTGTGTTGCCAGATTGGTTTTATCAAAATGTTGAAATTGCCAGATATAATGCAAGAAAGATTCGTTCATAGCCTGGTATGAATGACAAGCTACTATTTTAACTAATACGAATCAAAGTAGATTTCTACCTCAGGTGTTTGTGGAGATAAATGCTCATCTCTTGTTGAATATTTCTAGCAGCTGCCGCAGAAGCCTCCACAAAATCTTCACCATCAGAAGCATAAATAATAGACCTGGACGAATTTACCAGTAGACCGCATTGCTCATTCATGCCGGCCTTTGAAACCGCTTCCAGATCTCCGCCTTGAGCACCCACTCCGGGAACCAGAAAAAAGTAATCAGGTGCCAAAGCTCGTATAGCACCAATTTTGTCAGCATGGGTAGCTCCAACCACGTACATCATCTTGTCGGGAGTTGCCCACCGCTGTGAGGCAAATATCACTTCCTGAAAAAGGTATTTTCCGTCTTGCGTTTCAATGAGCTGAAAGTCTGTGCTACCTGGGTTAGAGGTATGTACTAATAAAATTGTCCACTTACCTTCAAATTCCAAAAATGGCCTAACCGAATCTTCGCCCATATAAGGCGCCACTGTGAGTGCGTCAAAATCCATTTGCTGGAAAAAAGCTCGCGCATATAGAGTAGAAGTGTTTCCGATATCCCCACGTTTGGCATCCGCAATGGTAAAACACTCTTTTGGAATATACTCTAAGGTACGTTGCAAACTCTCCCAGCCTTTATGACCCAATGCTTCGTAAAACGCGATATTGGGTTTATAGGCTACGCAGTAGTCTTTCGTAGCGTCAATGATGTGTTTGTTAAATTCAAAAATCGGATCCGGCAGCCGAAGCAAATGCTTCGGTATCCTTTCAAGGTCTGTATCTAATCCAACACAAAGGTAAGACTGCTTTTTTTTGATTTGCTCGAAAAGCTGGTCGCGGGTCATACTAAAAAGTAGTCGGTATCCTATCGTACGTCAATAACTTCCACTCCCGGATACTTTTTAGGATCGAAACTAAAAAAGGTATCATCTATCTTCAAATTGGGAGTAAACTTAGTGATCACATACTTGTACCGGTTTCCTGATTTATCAAACATCGTCCAACTCTGGATACTTTTGTCCTTCATGGCGATCATCATCTTAATCTTGAAGTACTGCGCATTTTTCTTTTCTGGCACCAGGTCAATTTCTTCATAAACCTGACCTGCTTCTGTTTTTTCTCCCAAAAAAAGATACTTAAAGCCCTTCTTATAAATGTCAAAAATCTTTACCGGATTGATATCATCCGAATTAGGATCGAAGTTATCGATGTTGACTTCCTTGGCTGATGGAAGATAGGTCCAGACGGTGGTTCCGTTATTAATTATCTCCTGGTCGTCCAACAGCAATCTGAATTTATCGCCCTTCACTGTTATCTTTCCTTTGACTTCTTCTTTAACTCCCTCCGTTTCATTGGTCATCACAGAGGTCAGATTAGCTTCAAAGTTGGATATTGCCTTGTACTTTTTGCTCATGGCTTCCAGAACCTCCAATGCTTTTGGATCAGTTTGAGCCATCAGTAATTTTCCAAAAACCATGAAGGCAACCATTAAAACACTCTTTTTCATCTCAATTAAATTCAGGTTAACTATGTCTTTCTTTTAAAGCAGTCAATAACTGTTCCAAACTCATTTCATCTTTCACGAGGACCTCGCGTGCCTTTGACCCCTCAAAGGGCCCCACGATTTTGGCTGCCTCTAGCTGATCAATCAGGCGGCCTGCCCTGTTGTAGCCAAGTTTTAACTTCCGCTGAATCAAGGATGTACTTCCCTGCTGGTGCATGACAATCAGCTTGGCTGCCTCCTCAAATAGAGCATCCCGTTCTGATAAATCCACTGAACTTGCGCCTCCATCGTCTTCCCCTTCAAACTCCGGCAACATATAGGCCGAATCATAGCCCCGTTGTGAACCTATAAACTCACAAACTTTCTCTATTTCAGGGGTGTCTACAAACGGACTTTGCAAGCGTATTACGTCCGATCCATTAGAAAACAGCATATCGCCCATTCCAACAAGTTGGTCGGCACCACCTGAGTCCAAAATGGTGCGCGAATCTACTTTAGAAGTAACACGAAAAGACAAGCGTGCAGGAAAATTTGCTTTGATGACCCCTGTGATCACGTTAACTGAAGGACGCTGCGTAGCTACTACTAAATGGATACCAATAGCACGCGCTAATTGAGCTAACCTCGCAATGGGCGTTTCAACCTCTTTGCCGGCCGTCATCATTAAATCAGCCAGCTCATCAATAATCAAAACGATATAAGGCAAGAAACGATGGCCTTCTTTCGGGTTAAGTTTTCGAGAAATGAACTTCGCGTTATATTCTTTCAGGTTTCTGGCTCCGGCATCTTTCAAAATTTCATACCGGTTCTCCATCTCAATACACAATGAATTAAGCGTGTAGACAACTTTCTTTGTGTCGGTGATGATTGCCTCCTCGCTATTGGGAAGCTTCGCCAAATAATGTCGCTCAATTTTACTAAACAAAGACATCTCCACCTTCTTGGGATCGACCAATACAAATTTCAGCTGGCTCGGATGCATTTTGTAAAGCAACGAGGTAAGAATGACATTGAGGCCTACTGATTTCCCTTGGCCTGTTGCGCCAGCCACCAATAAGTGTGGCATCTTTGCCAAATCGATTACCAATAACTCATTTGAGATCGTCTTTCCGATTGCAATAGGCAAGTCTTTATCGGATTTTTGAAAACGCTCTGAAGAAAGCACCGATCGAATACTAACCATCTCTCGGTTTTTATTAGGTACTTCGATACCAATCGTACCCTTCCCTGGAATGGGTGCAATAATCCGGATACCCAATGCTGACAAACTCAACGCGATATCATCCTCTAGATTCTTAATTCGTGAAATCTTTATTCCTGCCTCAGGGACAATCTCATACAAAGTAACGGTAGGTCCGATCGTGGCCTTGATGCTTTGAATACCAATTTTGAAGTTGGTAAGCGTTGCTAATATCTTATCCTTATTTTGATTGAGTTCCTCTTGTGTTACCTGGACTTTCCCCGCCTCGTACTCGTTCAACAAATCGATGGGTGGAAATTTGTAGTTACTCAGTTCGAGTGTGGGATCATATAATCCTTGGGCTTCCACCAATTTCTCAGCCAAGACATCTGTTTCCAAGACTGGCTCTTCAATAGTAAAAAGTGGTTCTTCTTTTTCGATTCTCGGGGGTTCTACTTCCAATAGAATATCCTGAATTGGCTTTGCAACTTCAGGCTTGCTTTCAAATAAAACAGGTTCAGGTTCTTCGTCTACAAGCGTAGGCCAATGGTCCCGATCATCTGTATAAGTTGGTTCAATCCGATCATCATCGATTGATGCAAGTGCCGCATTGCCCATCGGTTTTGGATCTTTGCCCTGAAAAGCGTTGATGGCTGTTACATTAAAATAATAAATGATAAAGATGAAGAGACTTAGTACCAAAATCAAAAATGTGCCCCATCCGAAAAGACCGTCCGCTATTTTTGCCAGCTCGTACCCAAGCCCACCACTCAAGAAACTGATTTCATTAACACCTGCAAGACTGTGGGTAAGATAACCTAGTAACAAGCTGAGCCATAAACCTGAAAAAGCGGAAAAAATAAAAACCGAAAACAAGGGAACAAGCTCTCTTTTGAACACCATTTTAAAGCCCAGAAGAAAAAGTATAGGTGGTATGAAAAATGCTGAAATACCCATCCATTTGAAAACCAAATAATGGCTTGTCACCGCACCGTATAATCCTAACCAATTTTCCGCCTCTTTACCAGACTCAAGGAGGTTGGTCGACCATAGAGCTTCAACCACACTTTGGTCTGACTTTCCGGTGAATAAATAAGACAAAAATGACGTAAACAAGTAAACCGATACGATAATCAGAAAGAACCCAACGGCCAAACCAAGGCGAGGGTCTTGAAAAAAGGAAAAATTAAATTTGCTTTTTGACTTAGCCGCCTTAGGCTTCTTTTCCTTTTCAGGTTTCTTAAATGTATTGGACTTGTAGGTATTTTCGGCCATCTCAGAATTGCGCAAAAATAACCAAATAACAGGAAACTTTCGAACTTATTTAACGGCCAAGGGCCCTCTTTGAACGACTGTAAAACCTCTGGTAAAAATTTCCGATCGACTGTCCCTGCTTTTATGGCATTGATGCCTCTGTTTGAAAGAGTTGGAAGAATGGAATTGCTCGGCCAAAATCCAACTCCCATTTCAGCAACAGTCCATTGGCAGTTAACGCCAACACAATCATCAAAAGAAGATAGAAACGAAAGTGTTTCTTATCAAGAAAAGAGAACATGGACAAAACAACTGGCACAATTGCAACTGCGAAAGGGAACAAAGGAAAGATGATAAGCCCTATCACTCCAATGCTAACTGAAAACAAATGACCGATCCGGAAAAGAAGTTGTTGCTTGTCTTGGCTATTCAACAAGCCGGCCACCCCAAATATGACATAGGCATCTAATGGCAGTAGTATGGCTAATCCGATGATACCAAAACCCCACGTGCCGCCATTCGTGCTAATTGTTTTAATCGTCAATGGGATTGTGACCAAAATAGAAAGAAGGATAAGTACCGCACCTGCCCATTTGTTGATCGATTTCATTTGCTCAAGTTCTTGAGATTATCAGGCTTGCTTCAAAAAAAATAAGGCGAAAAAATGTGAAAAATGGCCAAGTTATTACTTGCTCAAGTTAATGAATGCTCTTTTGGGAACCCACAATTCTATTAAACTCTTCTTCTTTATCACGCAAGATACGTTTGGCCGTCTCTTTGGCAGTTTGTGCGTCCATCAGCTTTTCATTCTTATACTTATTGGCA
>JABFSY010000113.1 GCA_013140395.1 Cyclobacteriaceae bacterium | reverse complement strand
ACCGATATGATGAGCTTGCTTAACAAGATTCGCAAAGAAAATGCAGCTCTTCAATCTACCTGGAACCTACAGTTTTGTCCAATTGAAAATGATCAATTGATCGCGTACATAAAAGCCACTGATGACTTATCGAATATCATTTTGGTGGTGGTAAACCTTGATCCTGTTGGAAAGCAATCAGGGTTTGTACAATTGCCTAAACCTCGTTTGAAGTTGGGCGATAAAATCAATCTAAAATTGCGAGATCTAATTACAGACGAATATTATACGTGGACCCAAGAGTGGAATTTCGTGGAGTTAAACCCGAGTAAGATCCCGTTCCATGTGTTGCAGTTGGAAGTTCACGAGTCAAACATGTAACGTATGCCGACTGGAAAAAACAACCCCCTTTGGTTTAAAGATGCGATTATATACGAACTAAGCGTTAGGGCTTTTTACGATAGTAATAGTGATGGCATTGGTGATTTTCCCGGTCTTGTTCAAAAACTTGATTACCTAGAAGATCTCGGAATCAACACGATCTGGCTCTTGCCGTTCTTTCCTTCTCCATTGAAAGATGACGGTTTTGATGTGAGCGAATACTGTGACATTCATCCAGACTATGGCACGTTAGCAGACTTTAAACTATTTTTAAAAGAAGCACACCGAAGGGGCATCAAAGTAATTACTGAACTGATTATGAACCATACCTCGGATCAGCACCCCTGGTTTCAAAAATCAAGAAAGGCGCGATCAGGTTCGAAGTATAAAGACTATTACGTTTGGAGTGATACACCAGACAAGTACAAAGAAGCACGAGTTATGTTTCAGGACGAGGAAGCCTCTAACTGGTCGTGGGATAACGAAGCCAAAGCGTACTTCTGGCATCGCTTCTATCGACACCAGCCTGAGTTGAATTTCGACAATCCTGAGGTACAGTTGGAAATGATTAAGGTGGTTGATTTTTGGATGAAGTTGGGTGTAGATGGATTTCGTTTGCCATCCGTTCCATTTTTGTTTGAAGAAGAAGGAACGAATTGCGAGAACCTCCCGCAGACCCATGCCTTTTTAAAAAGACTGCGTTTGCATATCGACAAACACTATGAAGATCGCATTCTGATTGCAGAAGCCAATCTTTGGCCGGAGGATGCTGCTCAGTATTTTGGCGAAGGGCAGGAGTGTCACATGAGTTTCAATTACCCTCTAATGCCGCGTTTATTTCTTGGGTTGCGTACAGAGGATAGTTACCCGATCATTGATATCATTGAGCAAACACCCCAAACACCACCCAACAGTCAGTGGGCACTTTTCCTTAGAAACCACGATGAGATTGGGTTAGAGATGGTGACAGAAGAGGAAAAGGATTACCTGTTTAAAGCATACGCGAACGATCCCAACACAAAGCATAATGCCGGTATCCGTAGGCGGCTGGCACCATTGCTTAACAACGATAGACGCAAGATAGAATTGCTTTACACGATTATGTTCTCCTTACCAGGTACACCCGTTTTGTATTATGGTGACGAGATTGGTATGGGCGATAACGTGTACCTGGGCGATCGATTTGGTGTACGGACTCCTATGCAGTGGAATGTCAACATCAATGCGGGGTTCTCAGACGCCAACCCACAGCGACTGTTCTTGCCAGTGATCACAGACCCTGTTTATCGTTATGAGTCGCTCAACGTGGCTACAATGGAAGAAAACCCATCGTCTTTGGTTTGGTGGGTGAAAAATGTGCTAGCCATGCGCAAGCGCTTGAATGTCTTCGGGCGCGGAGATTTGAAATTTATTGAGAGTTCCAATGCCAAGGTTTTATCTTTTGCACGAACGTACCAGGACCAGAAAAT
Organism: Cyclobacteriaceae bacterium; assembly: GCA_013140395.1. Taxonomy (GTDB): domain Bacteria; phylum Bacteroidota; class Bacteroidia; order Cytophagales; family Cyclobacteriaceae; genus ELB16-189. The sequence continues at coordinate 5,325 of JABFSY010000113.1, read as the reverse complement.
TATTGTGGTTGCGAATTTGTCTCAATTCTCACAGGCAACAACGCTCAATCTTTCCGATTATAAAGATTGTGATGTCACCGAAGTTTTTAGCCAAAACAGATTCTTGAATGTGGGGGATGGAGAATATCCGATTACGATTGGCCCTTATGGTTACTTTTGGTTTCAGGCAGATGTATCTGAAAAGAAAAACGTATCTACTTCCAATACTGAATTGTTTCTGTTTGAAACGGACATCTCCTGGGAGAAGCTATTTAACAATTACAACGAGGTAAGAGTACTTGAGAGAAAAATTTTGCAGCCCTTCATGAAGAAATGCCGTTGGTTTGGCGGCAAAGCGAAGGTCATCAGCAAGATGAACATTCATAAAGTTATTCCCGTGAAGGTGGAGGGGGAGACTCATTTTATGACGATCATTCAAGTTGACTATGTGCAACGCTTGCCGGAATTGTATTTCTTGCCCATGTGTTTTGTTCCCTCGGACAGCATGTTTGATAAGGTAGAGTACACCGCACAGAGTGTAATCAGCCGAGCTGAGATACAGGGTAAAGCAGGATTTATTTTGGATAGTAGTTACGATCGTACGTTCCGCGATTTCTTGTTCGGAAGTATGGATCGCAAAGTAAGAATCAAGGATGATGGCGGAACGCTCGAGTTTAACTCAAGCGTCTATACCAAACTGAATGCCGATAAGATAGAATCAAAAATTCTAAAAGCTGATCAAAGTAACACGGCCATTATTTACAATGATCAGTTCTTTTTCAAGTTCTACCGGAAGATAGAGAACGAAATAAATCCGGATTTGGAAATTGTCCGGTTCCTATCAGAGAACACGAGCTTTAGAAACGCGCCAAAGTATGCAGGTAGCATTGAGTATCGCGACAACGAGGGCAAGACAACCGTATTTGGACTTCTACAGGAAAAGGTCGAGAACCAAGGCGACTCATGGGTAATGACCATTGATTCTGTTGGTCGTTTTTATGAACGTATAATGGCGAAAGCCAAAAAAGAGAAGTTGCCTAAATTGATCAATCGAGATGCCATTACATTTGAAGAAGCACCCGAACTGATACAAGAGTTTATCGGGCGAGGATTTTACGAGAGAGTAGTCCGGCTAGGTCAACGAACAGCCGAAATGCATTTAGCACTCGCTTCTGACAAATCGACTCTACCCTTTGCCCCGGAATACTTCACCGCTAACTACCAACGTTCACTTTACTCAACTTTACGAAAGTTATTGCGCGATCGATTTAAGCTTTTAGAGCATACAATGCCTAAGTTGGATACAGAGACACAAAAATTGGGCAAGGAAGTATTGGAAATGGAGGATACTATTTTGGAGTGTTTTGGCCTAATTTACCAGACCAGAATTAGCTCGATCAAAACCCGTATACACGGTGATTACCATTTAGGCCAGGTTCTTTTTACAGGCAAGGATTTTATTATTATTGATTTTGAAGGCGAACCAGGATTTAGTTTTAGTGAACGAAGATTAAAGAAGAGCCCGCTGAAAGATGTCGCTGGCATGATGCGTTCATTTCACTATGCTGCCTTTGGAAAAATTCTATTGAACGAAAATTATCGAGAAAAAGATATTGAGTTTTTGGAGCAGTGGGCCGAGCAGTGGCAGCATTATGTCAGTCGGTTCTATTTGGGTGCCTATCTGGAAAAAATGGGGATGGGTAAATCCCTTTCATCCGATGATGAAGTGTTAATTCGAACGTATCTGTTAGAAAAAGCAGTCTATGAACTAGGCTATGAATTAAATGGACGACCAGACTGGGTCAACATACCCCTGCGGGGAATCCGCTATCAGATGCGAAGGTACCTAGAAGCGAAAGAACTAAGTAAGAAAAAGAAATAGTGTTAAATCCAATCATATGAGCAAAAAAACGGCATCAAAAAGCAAGACTGAAGAGCCGGAACACTTCAGTTTATTGACTGATTTTGACATTCATTTGTTCAGATCTGGCAAACATTTTAAGTTGTATGAAAAGCTGGGCGCACACACGGCCATATACAAAGACCAACCCGGGACCTACTTTGCAGTTTGGGCGCCAAATGCCAGAACCGTTTCTGTAATCGGAAATTTTAACCAGTGGAACAATAATAACAATAAGCTTACTCCTCGGTGGGACGAGTCAGGAATTTGGGAGGGCTTCTTCGCAGGCATCGGCAAAGGTGAAGCCTACAAATATGCGATTCACTCAAATACAGGTGAGTATTTGGAAAAAGCTGATCCCTTTGCTTTCTATGCAGAGATTGCTCCTGCCACTGCTTCCATTGTATGGGATCATGAATACAAATGGAAAGACAGCGTGTGGTTGGATGAACGAAAAAAATCAATTGGAAAACCGAAGCCGTACTCCGTTTATGAGGTGCATTTGGGAAGTTGGCGAAGGAAAGTGGAGGACGGAAATCGTTCATTAAGTTACAAGGAGCTTGCCGATGAACTGGTCTATTATGTGAAAGAAGCTGGCTACACGCATGTCGAGCTACTGCCAGTGATGGAGCACCCGTTTTTTGGCTCATGGGGCTATCAACTGACGGGTTATTTTGCACCGACCAGCAGATTTGGAAATCCTCAGGAGTTCATGGCATTCATTGACGCTTTACATAAGGCCGAAATAGGAGTGATCTTAGATTGGGTGCCTTCTCATTTTCCAGGAGATGCGCATGGCTTGTATAAATTCGATGGAACTAACTTGTATGAACATGCTGATCCTCGAAAAGGATTTCATCCTGATTGGAGCAGTTACATTTACAACTACGGCCGAAATGAAGTGCGGTCATTCTTGATCAGCAATGCTTTATTCTGGATCGATGTTTTCCATGCAGACGGTCTGCGTGTTGATGCAGTGGCCTCGATGCTGTATTTGGATTATTCGAGAAAAGCAGGAGAGTGGATCCCCAATCAATATGGTGGCAACGAAAACCTGGAAGCGATTTCGTTCTTGAAAGAGTTCAATGAAGTGGTTTATGCCAATCATCCTGATGCAGTAACAATTGCAGAAGAGTCAACTGCATGGCCTAGTGTTTCGAAGCCAACTTATTTGGGAGGATTAGGATTTGGTCAAAAATGGATGATGGGATGGATGCATGACACGCTCCACTATTTTAAGTTAGACCCTATACATCGCAAGTATCATCAGGACGAAATTACGTTTAGTATTATCTACGCCTTTACCGAAAACTTCATGCTGCCGCTATCGCATGACGAAGTGGTTCATGGAAAAGGCTCTTTGTTAGGCCGAATGCCGGGAGATGAATGGCAGAAGTTCGCCAATTTACGGTTGATGTTTTCGTATATGTTTACCCATCCAGGCACTAAATTGGTCTTTATGGGTGGCGAATTCGGTCAAACATCTGAATGGAATCATGATCGAAGCATTGATTGGGATGCGTTGAACTATGGACCTCATCAGGGAATTCTCAAGCTAACCAAAGATCTAAATGCTCTGTGCAAGAATGAAACAGCGCTCTATAAATATTCATTCGATGGAAAGGGATTCGAATGGTCAGACTACGGAGATCGTGAAAATAGTGTGATTGTATACATCCGGAAAGCGGATAGCAAAGAAGAATTGATGATGGTGATTTGTAATTTCACACCAGCCACACGACAACTTTATCGGATTGGGGTACCCTATCGTGGCACCTGGAAAGAAGTATTTAATTCAGACGATAGCAAGTATGGTGGGAGTGGAGTGTTAAACTCTGGCTTGCTGTATACAACACCTGTCAAGTATCACGGAAAAGATAATTCAGTTGCGATCACCCTGCCACCATTGGGAATGACGATTTTAAAGCTCAATGAGGAAATGGCTGAATTCGATTTGGATTGAGTAATGACGTCATTTTCTGTACTGTTTTCACCTAATTGATTTTACGAGTGGCTTCCAATAAATTTATCTGTATACATGGTCATTTTTACCAACCACCTCGCGAGAACGCATGGTTAGAGGTGATTGAAATTCAAGATAGCGCACATCCCTATCACGACTGGAACGAACGGATTAGTGCTGAGTGCTATGGTCCCAACACCGCTTCCCGAATACTGGATAAAGTAGGAGGCGTGATTAAGAACATTACAAATAACTACGCTCGCATCAGCTTTAACTTTGGACCAACACTTCTCTCCTGGATGGAAGTCTATGACAAAGAAACCTATCAGGGCATTTTGGAAGCGGATCGAGAGAGTATCGAACGTTTCGATGGACATGGTTCAGCGATGGCCCAGGTATTTAATCACATGATAATGCCGCTGGCTAATCGGAGAGATAAGGAGACTCAGGTGATCTGGGGTATCCGCGATTTTGAGAAGAGATTTAGAAGAAAACCTGAAGGTATGTGGCTGGCTGAAACAGCAGTTGACACAGAGTCGTTGGAGATTTTGGCGGAGCAGGGAATTTCGTTTACGGTACTGGCTCCTCGTCAAGCAAAATCCATCCGAAAAATAGGTGATAAGGATTGGACAAGTGTGAATGATCAAACCATTAACACACGCAAGTCATACCGTTGCAATTTACCTTCAGGTAAGAGTATCATATTGTTTTTTTATGATGGAAACATCTCCCAGTCGGTTGCCTTCAACGGATTATTAAACGATGGGCGAGGTTTTGCGGAGCGATTGATTAACTCGTTAGATCAAAGCGACAACTCGCATCAATTGGTACATATTGCCACAGATGGAGAAACCTATGGACATCACCATAAGCATGGGGAAATGGCGCTTGCTTTCGCACTTGACTTTATTGAAAAACATAATGACGTAAGTTTAATCAACTACGCTTCCTATGCAGCTCAATTTGAACCAGAGTTAGAAGCTCAGATTATTGAAAACAGTTCATGGAGTTGTGTACATGGTGTAGAACGTTGGCGTGAAAACTGCGGATGTAATTCTGGGAAACCAGGCTATACGCAAACATGGCGAAAACCACTGCGTGATGCGCTAGACTGGTTGAGGGATACGCTGTCTGTGATCTTTGAATCTGAGGCTGGTAATTTTTTTAAAGATCCATGGGATGCAAGAAATGAATACATAAAAGATGTATTGAAACGTACAGATGAGAACGTTAGCAAGTTTATTCGATCGCAGGGACTAAACGACCAGATTGATGTGAACAAAGCCTTGCGATTGATGGAGTTGCAGCGCCATGCCATGCTGATGTACACGAGCTGCGGTTGGTTCTTTGATGAAATTTCGGGTATTGAAACCGTGCAGGTTATTCAATATGCTTGTCGCGCAATTCAGCTTTCCAAGCAGCTTACTGAAAAAGACCTGGAGGCTGAATTTCTAACACGATTGGAGTTGGCCCCAAGTAATGT
>JABFSY010000242.1 GCA_013140395.1 Cyclobacteriaceae bacterium | reverse complement strand
TACAAAGCTGCTTTATGTAGCTTTTTTTGTTTTTAACCACTGCTATTTTTCGGTCTGCGCGGATTCGTTTAGAAAGCAAAAATCACTAGACCGTCTCTTTCAGCGCTGATCTCTCAAGGATCTTGTGGTAGTAATTTTCGTAGAGAGGCAGAATGTTGGAAATATCAAACTCCTTCGCACGTTTTAGCGCATTCGCTTTAAAGGTCGGCAGGTTGTTTTTGTCTAAAATGTGCAGTGCATTTCGAGTCATGTCATCAACGTCTCCGACATGGCTCATGAAACCGGTAATGCCTTGAACATTCAATTCGGGTAAGCCTCCGGTGTTAGAGGAAATGACCGGAACCTCACAGGCCATAGCCTCTAAAGCCGCTAGCCCAAAACTTTCTTTTTCGGAAGGCATTAAAAATAAATCGGCTACCGACAAAACCTCTTCTACCGCCTCTTGCTTACCCAAAAAGCGTACATCGTGGGCAATGCCTAAATCGTGCGCTTGTTTTTCAGCTTTTGCTCGCTCGGGGCCATCGCCAATCATCAATAGTTTGGCCGGAATCTCTTTTTGAATATTGTAAAAGATGTCTACTACATCTTTTATGCGTTTTACTTTTCTGAAATTGGAAGTGTGTACGATTAGCGCTTCTCCGTTTGGGCAGATCGCTTTTTTAAAGTGATCTTTCTTTTGCTTTTTGAATTTTTCCAAATCGATAAAATTGGGAATTACTTCAATGTCGCGCGTGATTCTAAAAAACTCGTAGGTTTCTTTTTTTAGATCCTCAGATACGGAGGTTACGCCATCCGACTGGTTGATGCTGAACGTTACCACGGGCTCGTAAGACGGGTCTTTGCCAACTAGGGTGATATCAGTGCCGTGCAGTGTAGTTACCACCGGAATATAGATTCCCTCAGTTTTCAAAATCTGCTTGGCCATGTAGGCAGCCGAAGCATGAGGAATTGCATAATGTACATGCAATAGATCTAACTTTTCATTTTTTACTACGCTCACCATTTTGCTCGCCAGAGCCAGTTCGTAGGGGGCATATTCGAAAAGCGGATACGAGCGAAAATCAACCTCGTGGTAAAAAAGGTTCTCATTCAAAAAGTCCAAACGGCTGGGCTGGCTGTACGTGATAAAGTGTATTTCATGACCTTCCTTGGCCAAAGCCTTCCCTAACTCCGTGGCCACCACCCCACTACCTCCAAACGTTGGGTAACATACAATTCCTATTTTCATGGTCTTCATTTCAAGGTGGATTTGCCAAGGGTTAAATATAATAAACTCTTTAACCGAGTTGGCTGGCTAAAAGTTTCGGGTTCGTGCTTCGCCTTTGCGAGCACCGAGCGCTGGGTTAGTGCAGAGGGGCGAAGCAATCTTAACTGATGAAATTCGGACTTCGAAAGGGAGGTTGCTTCACTCCATCGCGCGTCCCCTCGCAGGTGTTTGCAATGACGTTTTATATGCTAGCAAAACTATCGTTGAGTTGCCGAATAGCTAAACATTGACTGATAGATCAGATCCTGTATCCGAGGACGGATGTTCGCGTTGAGAATCTTATTGTTGTTCATATCCGGGTAAACTCGGTTAGACAAAAACACATAGACCAAATCAAATTCCGGGTCCACCCAAATGCACGTGCCGGTAAACCCAGTATGGCCAAAGGTTTTTGATGAGGCATAAATGGAAGTGGGGCCAGCCGGATCGCTCGCCACTGGTTTATCCCAGCCCAAGCCCCTTCGACTATCTGCATATTGTTTGGCAGTGAATAGGTCAAGGGTTTCGGGTTTAAAAAACTGTTGCCCACCATACCTACCCTTTTGCAGCCACATTTGACCCAGCTTAGCCATATCATTAGCTGTGCCAAAAAGTCCCGCGTGACCTGCGATACCACCGTGCATGGCAGCGCCCTGGTCGTGCACGTAACCCACTAGCAATCGCTTTCTAAAAAGTTGATCATTTTCTGTTGGGGCGATTCGCGAAGCTGGAAATTCCTGTCTTGGCAAGTAACCCATTGTGTAGGCTCCAAGTGGGGCATAGAAATTTTGTTCCAAAAATTCATGCATGGGCTGATTCAGTATTTTTTCAGCTAAGTGCTGGAGCATGTAAAAACCCATATCGCTATACCGGTAGTCATAAACTGTACGTGTTATTTTGTCCCGCACTTTCGCATTTACAATCCACTGCCACAGTGAATCTTTCATCGATTTATGCGCGAACAAACTATCAGCTACAGGAAAAGGGTACTCATCGCTCAGTTCTGTTTGGTAGTATGTGCCTTGTGTTGGCGAATTTTTTACGGTCCCTGCCCAAAAGGGCAAAAAGGGCCACAGCCCTGCCTGGTGGGTAAGGATGTCTTTGATTGTGAAGTCTTTCTTATTTGATTCTCTGAGTTCAGGGAGGTAGACCGATATTTTTTTGTTGATATCAATCAATCTTTTTTCGTGCATGAACATCACTGTCTGTAGTGTGGCGGAAATTTTGGTAACCGAGGCCAAATCGTAAATTGTCTGATCATTAACCGGCTCCTTTTTGTCGTAAGTAAACCATCCTGCACTTTCTTCATATACGATCTTTCCATGGCGTGCAACCAGGACCTGGCAGCCAGGCGTGGCGCCAGCCTCAATGGCTTCTTTCATTATATTTTTGATCTTTTCCAATGCGCGGCTGTCCATTCCAACTTCTTCCGGTAAGGCAAAAGACAATCGGTCTAGTGTATCGGTAAGAATCCCGTTATTAATTTTCAATTCTTCGCTTACGGTGATTGGCAATTGGCCTTTGGCAGGCAGGCCTCCAAAAATAACTTCTGCAGCCGCTTGCTGGGTCTGATTATCGTCAGTGTAGCCTGCGATCAAGGTGCCTTCTGATTGAATGAATTTCAAATCTTCGGGGTCACCAAAGCTGCAAACGATCACTTCGTGGTTCAATGACAAACGCTGGATAATGGAAGCTAGCTGTAGAGTGATGCCTTTCGCAGGAGGGTACAAACTCACTACAATAATTGACGAGCCATTCACTTTCCGACCAAGGCCCAGTGTGTCTTTCAAACTTAGCACCGCATGCTTAGTAAACTCAGCATATTTTGACAGGTAATGATTGAACTCATTGTTTTCATTTTTTCCAAAGCTCACCGATGCGAACGTGGCATTCTCCAACAGAGAAATGGGGATCAGAGACTTTTTGTTTTTTAATAGCGTGATCGATGCTGCCGACAATTCGCGCTGCAGTGTTCGGGCCTTAGGTGAATAGAGTTTCAGCAGAAGATTGTCTTCTTCCGGAATGGGAAGCTTGTGAAGTCCTGCGTCATATTTTGCCGCCAATATCTTTTTGACCGATTGGTCGAGTTGAAGCTGCAATCGCTTGTCCTTTTTGGTGGCAGTTGCGATCTGCTTAATGCTACGGCTAAGATCCATTGGATCAATCAGAACATCATGCCCTACTTCAAAGGCTAAGCGTTCAGCCAGACCCGGTCTTTTCTTCCGTGAGGCCTTCCTGAAATAGGGCATCTCCACCATGGTCAAGCCCTCATACCCCAGTTTTTTTTGAATTACGTCAGCTACAAATAGATCGGAAACAGACGCAAGCAAGGCTTTCTTTTTCCCTGATAAGACGAAATCCAAATTGGAGGTTACAATTCCATCCACCCCGCTTTGCAACAGTTTTTGAAAAGGATAGAATCCAACCGTGTCAAGGTTATTTACATCCAATACTACCGAACTATCTTGGATGGCAAGATGTCGGTCTTTTTTCGGGTTGCCTAAATGGCTGGCGCTGACTAGTACCCCCGACCTCTGCAACCCAGTCATTAGTGCAATCAACTTACCGGTTGCTTGATGTTTGTTGTCGCTCATGTAACGGAGTGTGCCGGGGTACATGTCGTTAGCGATATGGATGTCTGCGTTGAGAGATAAGTTCATGTGTAGACCAAGCCATTTCATTTGCTGTCCCATCTCTGCGCCCAGTTCAAAAATTTGATTTTCATTTCGGACAGCGCCCAATTGCAAAAATGGCGAGAAACGTATCGTGCTATCCAAGCATGATGCAATGCCTTGCTCTGCACGAATGGCGGTCATCAATGGAACATTTGCCTGCGACTGCAATTTTTTCATAAGCCTGACGTGACGAATGGGGCTTCCGTGAGTTATAAGGAGGCTGCCCGGCTTGTATTTTTTGAGTTTTGCCGAGAGTAAACTAATTTCTTCGTTGGTGGCATTCGAGGAAACGGGTATCATAAAGAGTTGCCCAATTTTTTCAGCAGTAGTCAGTCTTTGAAACACGCTGTCTACCCATTGTTGTTTACTTGCTTGCGCAGATAACAAGGCAGGGCTCAGCAGGAGTAAGAAAGAAAGAATACAAATCGTGAATTTGACCGGGAAATCCCTCTCTGGTTTTTTGAAATGATCGCTCCCATGCGCTGGTTCAACGATGGTTGATGGGAAAACTTTTTTCACTGTTTGGCCGTTTGGATTTTGTAACTTTGCCGTTGCGAAGCTACTCGTCATTTCGTTTAAATGAAAAGGCAATGAAAATAATCTCACTTTTTACTAAAGCACCTACCCACCAGCGGTTTACTTATCGTCCTCGCTACTACGATCCGGCCAAGGATGAAATGTTGGAACGTGAAAATCGAATCAGAAAAGAGATTGAGAGGGAGCGGGGTATCAGTCAGCCAGTCGCGGATTACCGTTCACGGATAGCTGGTTCGTTTCAGGCAGCACGAAAGAGATCAAAGCCTTCCGCTCAGACCAGCGAAGTGGTCATGCGCTTGGGTGTGTTGTTGTTTATGACGCTGCTCCTTATCGCTTTTTTTCAATGGGGTAAATCGGCACTCTATATTGGTTTGGCTTTTGTGCCCGTTTATCTGTATTTGAAATACAAGGGAATGAAGAAACAAGACAGATGAGTATAGGCAATAGGGCAGCGAGCTTCAAGCCTCGCACAGCAAGCTGTTTTGTGGCTATTCGAAGTATTAATTTTCTATCCTATTTTTTTGAGAAACTAAGCATCCTGCGATCCCGATAGTCCATGCCCGATATTATTCGCCTACTCCCAGATTCTATTGCCAACCAAATTGCAGCAGGCGAGGTGGTCCAACGTCCGGCTTCTGCGGTGAAGGAATTGATTGAGAACGCTATCGATGCGGGTGCCACAGATATTAAATTGATTGTCAAGGAAGCTGGTAAAGTGTTGATTCAAGTGATCGACAACGGGAACGGTATGAGCGAAACAGATGCCCGTATGAGTTTGGAGCGTCATGCTACTTCTAAAATTCGTAAAGCGGAAGATTTGTTTACACTCCGCACGATGGGCTTTCGAGGTGAGGCGCTCGCATCTATTGCGGCTGTCTCGCAATTTGAAATGAAGACGCGACTTGCACAAAATGACCTGGGCACTTGGTTAGTGGTGGAGGGATCGGAAGTAAAAAAGCAAGAGGCAGTGGCGTGTGAGAAGGGGACTAGCATTAGTGTCAAGAATCTATTTTTTAATATCCCTGCGAGGAGAAATTTTTTAAAATCCAATGCTGTGGAGATGCGCAATATTATCGATGAGTTTCATCGACTGGCGTTGGCTAATCCTGAGATTGCGTTCTCACTGGTGCAGGGCGATGAGATCGTCTATGAGTTACAGCCTGGCAAGCTCAGCCAACGTATCGTGGCCTTGTTTGGAAAAAACTATCAGCAGCAACTCGCACCCGCCAGCGAAGAAACAGCCCTTTTAAAAATTGTGGGATATGTAGGAAGACCCGAATCTGCCAGAAAAACGAGGGGGGAGCAATTCATTTTTGTGAATCAACGATTCGTCCGCAATAACTATCTCGGCCACGCCATAACAAGTGCCTATGAAGGCCTGCTACCGGAAGGAAGTTTTCCCTTTTATGTATTGTTTATTGACATTGACCCTAAACATATCGATGTAAATGTGCACCCCACTAAAACGGAAATTAAATTTGATGACGAACGAGCCGTTTATGGGGTGCTCTGGTCAGCCGTCAAGCAGGCATTGGGCGTGCACCATTTGGCGCCAGCTCTTGACTTTCAGGCAGACGTAAATTTGACCAGTAAACTGAGCAGTCAGTCGTTTACCAAAGAGCAGTATTTTGACGAACAGTTTGCCACTTCGCTCAACCGATCTAATCTTCAAAATTGGGAGAAGGTATTTGAGGAGGGGACGAACTCAAGGCTTTTTGACAAAGTAGAACCCCGGCCCACTATGGAACTCCGTTTTGAGAGCTCAATGAACAAGCCCATACCGCCTAGTTCTGCCGAACCCGAAACAGGCACATTTCAGTTGCATCAGAAATATATTATTCGCTCCGTACGGCAAGGTTTGCTAATCATAGATCAACAAGCTGCACATGAGCGTGTATTGTTTGAAAAATTTACCAGTCACATTAAGGGGACACCCGGTGCAAGTCAGCAAACCTTGTTCCCCCAAACCATCACATTTGGCGCGGCCGATTTTGCGTTACTGATGGAGATGGAGAAGGAAATTCTGGCATTGGGCTTTCGGTTCGAAATTTTTGGAAAAAATGCGCTGTTGGTAACGGGCACTCCCGCAGATGTACCCGGTGGTGAAATAGAATTATTGGAGGGTTTGTTGGAGCAGTTTAAGAAAAATCAGCAAGAGCTACAATTGCCTATCAATGAAAACTTGGCCATGGCATTTGCTAAGCGCACGTCCATCAAGGCGGGTCAAAAACTAACCTTGGAAGAAATGAACAGATTAGTAGAACGGATTTTTGCCTGCCAGAATCCTAATTATTCTCCTGAGGGGAAGCCAACATTTTTTACTTTTGACTCGTCTAAGATAGAAAGTCATTTTAATCGTTAAGTCCATATCATGTTCAATATCACACCTCTCGTTCGCACACTCATTATTATCAATGTGGCCGTTTTTCTTCTGCAAAACTTACTGGCGAATCTTCATGTCACAGAATTCATGTCGTTGTGGGATATTCATTCGGATCTTTTCAGACCATATCAGTTTTTCACCTACATGTTTGCCCACGGTAGTTTCACTCACATTTTTTTTAATATGATCGCATTTGCTTCGTTTGCTCCCATTCTGGAAGGATACTGGGGAGACAAAAAGTTCTTAACCTTTTACATAGCCACAGGTATGGGAGCTGGAGTGATATACGCAGCTTTCAATTATTTTTTTCCAGGCAACGGAGGATATATGCTCGGTGCATCAG
>JABFSY010000496.1 GCA_013140395.1 Cyclobacteriaceae bacterium | reverse complement strand
ATTGCTAAGAGCACCAAAAATCACATATTAATGTATGAAAGAAAGTTTCATTTCCATTTTGGTATTGCTCCCGGTTTTGTTGTGGGCACAAGGCACAGAACCGAAAGTGCAAGAGGGGCAATTTACGTTTGATACCGACAAACCCTTCACGCTCCTGGAATTGGAAAAGGAAGAAGAGCCCATCGTTACAAAAAAGAAAAAGCCAAAACGAAGGGTTTACTACGGAATCAAAACCAAGAAGGCATTTACAAGAAAAGGCTTTGGGGAGAAGGTGACGCTTGAGTTGTTCTATGTACTCAAGAAGCCAGATGTGCCTAATACATTTGCGCGTGATATCTACTATTTTGACTTTGCTCAACGACAAGTTAAAAAAACCGAAAAGTTCGACCCAAAGAAGGGAGTACTCTTGCATGGCCCCTATAAAAAAATGATTGGGCAAGCGGTAGTAGAAGAGGGCATCTACTTCAAAGGAACCCGGCATGGCCGCTGGATGCGACATAACTTGCAAGACTTGCTAGAGGACAAGGAGAAATATTATAAAGGCTGGCCGAAGGAATCACGAATTACTTACTACGACCCTGCTGAACGGAAAAAGCTGAAGGAAATTACACCGGTAGAATACGGAGGGAAGGAAGGGTACTACTATCTACTCCATGAAAACGGGCAAGTTGCAGTGCGTGGTGAATATCGGTTTAATGAAAAAGTAGGCGATTGGATTGAGAACTATGCGAATGGAAAACGCAAACGAATCATCAGCTACCCCAAAGAGCCATTTGAAAAAGAAATTAAGCCATACATTAGAAAAGAGTGGGATGAAAGAGGGAAAGAGATTTATGCAAAAATACTTTGAGGTACAAGGTAAGAATTACGAAGATAGATCAATTGTAATTCGTAACTCCTACCGCCCACCTAGTAAAATGCATCTTCAATCTGAATAATTTCCGTCTGGTCTTGTTGCAAACGAATAGACACAATATCGTAGCGCACGTTTCCCTGCCAGTTTTTGTCATAGGTGTATTGCTCGGCACCATCCACAATATTTTTTGCTTTTTTGTAGTCGACAAAATCTTCGGGATAGCCGTAGGCATCTGAAGTCCTCAACTTTACCTCTACAAAGACCAACCAGTTATCTTTTTTTACAATCAAATCGATTTCTGATCGCTTGTGTCGGTAGTTGCGCTCCACAATTTCAAAGCCTTTGTCGATTAGAAAACGAGCTGCCATTTCTTCGCCCTCTCTTCCCTTTTTAATTTTATCGCTCACTGGAAATAATCTACCTTTGATCGAAGATACGAAAGAATGAAAAAATTGATTGAAGGCTTTACGCTGCAGCTAGCGAGCGCACTAAAAATTGGTCAATCTGTCGACTTGGTACGCCCGGGGAGTGACATCCGAAATGTGTTGATCACGGGTATGGGCGGATCGGGAATTGGCGCGAACTTAGTAGAATCGCTCACGTTCGGTCGTATACCGATTCCAATAGTAGTTTCGAAGGGTTACAATATTCCACAATTTGTGAGTCCCCACACGCTTTTTATTGCCTGCTCTTACAGTGGTGACACCGAAGAGACACTGTCTGCAATCAATAAAGCGATGTTAAAACGCGCACATATCATTTGCATTACCTCAGGCGGCAAGATGCTGGAGTTAGCTAAGGAATATAATTTGTTTTGGATTCAGATCCCCGGAGAATCTTCTAGTGCCAGAGGACAAATCGGGTATATGATTGTTTCACTTATGTATGCTTTGTACCATACTAACCTGATTGGCGCGGCCTTTATCAAAGAAACGGAAAATGCCATCGAGTACCTTAACCGAGGTCAAAAAGCAGTGGAATCACAGGCGGAACTGATTGCCAGAAAACTGAAGGGTAAGCTACCTATCATCTATTGCGATGAACGATTGAAAGCAATGGCCATTCGTTTTCAAAACCAGATAAATGAAAATGCAAAGCAGTTAGCTCACGTCAATACGTTTCCCGAAATGAACCACAATGAAATTGTGGGCTGGCAGTTCCCGGAGGCAATCTTGCAACACGCACAAGTGATTTATTTGTATTCAGATCATGATCACCAACGTGTCGAGAAGAGAATGGAAATTTGTAGACCTATTTTTGAGAAAAGGTCGAATCCCATTATTGATATCGTTGCGGAGGGAGCTTCCTTGCTAGAGCAATATTACTACCTCATTCATCTGACCGATTGGATTTCTTACTATTTGGCAAAGGAAAATGGGGTGGAGTCAAACACGATTGAGGCGGTTGATTATCTCAAGGAAGAACTCGCCAAGTTAAAATAGAATTAAGGTGAGTTACTCCTTCTGCCATTGAACCTTCTTTTAAATAAACAAACCCAGTTTATCGATCTCGGCCTGATCGACTACCAACAAGCTTGGGATTATCAAACGGATTTGTTCAACAAGAATTTGGGGATCAAAAAGCAAAACCGAGATCTTCCGACTAACGAGCAAATGCTTACGAGCAACTACTTGCTGTTCTGCGAGCACCCACATGTATACACCCTAGGAAAAAGTGGCGATGAAAAGAACTTGCTAACTAGGAAAGAAGACCTTCACACCATCCAGGCGAGCTACTATGCTATTAACCGAGGAGGAGATATTACCTACCATGGCCCCGGTCAGTTGGTTGTTTATCCGGTAATAGACCTTGAGAATTTTTTTACCGATATCCATCAATACATGCGACTGCTGGAAGAGGCAGTTATTCAAACGTTGCAGGAATTTCAAATTTCGGCAGGTCGGATAAAGGGTCTAACGGGTGTCTGGATAGACTTTGAGAACGGTATTGCGCCTCGAAAGATCTGCGCCTTGGGAGTAAAAACCAGTCGATGGGTAACCATGCACGGTCTCGCATTCAACGTTAATGCCGACCTAACTTATTTCAATCACATCGTTCCCTGTGGAATCGATGATAAGGCCGTGACCTCCTTGCAAAAAGAGATGGGAGCGCGACTCCCGATGGAGCAAGTAAAATCGATTCTAAAAGAAAAAATTGTTTCGCTATTTGGGATGGTACTCATACCTTAGATAAGTGAAAAATCTCATCTTCATTTTCAGCCTACTGTTTTTGAGTGAATTGTGTTTTGGCCAACCACCAGACGGTAAAAAACAAAAAGGTGTTTGTTGGGTAGGCGGGCGGCAAGAAGTGACTGAAAAGGAAATAGCTATTCTCAAAAAGTGCAATATCAATTGGATATCGCAAACTCCCTTTGCTTTTCAGAGAGAACCAAACACTTCCAGTATCCGTACTGATTTTAGCGCAGGAAAAGTTTGGTGGGGCGAGTCGGATGAAGGAATCAGAAAGACCACTGAGTTGGCGCGCAAGGCGGGCATACATACAATCTTAAAACCTCATATTTGGGTCGGCAATAGTTGGCCTGGAGAAATCGCGATGAAAAGCGATACTGCCTGGCAGCGGTGGTTTCGGTTGTACGAAAAATTTATTTTGCATTATGCTGTTTTGGCGGAGCAGAGCAAAATTGGAGTTTTTTGTGTAGGCACCGAACTTCATCAAACCATTGGAAAGGAAAAAGAATGGCGTGCAATGATTGCCAAAGTACGATCCGTCTACAAAGGAAAGTTAACGTATGCCGCCAATTTTCACGAAGAGTATGAGCAAATTGCATTCTGGGATGCACTCGATTTTATTGGCATACAAGCTTACTTCTCTCTCACAACCGACAAGAGCCATTCAGTAAGCGAATTGAAAAAGGGCTGGGTTTTGCCCATTAAGTCCATCGAGCGAGTACATAAAAAGTTTATGAAGCCTGTGTTGTTTACGGAGATAGGCTATCGCAGCGACACAAACGCGGGTATTGAGCCGTGGGTATGGCCCAAGGAAGATAGTGGTGCAGAGATTTCTGATGCATGCCAGGCGAATTGTTATCGCGCTTTTTTTGAAACCGTTTGGAAACAGCCATGGATGTCTGGTGTTTATTTTTGGAAGTGGTATCCACACGGCCCAAGAAGGATGGCTCAGTTAGATTTTACCCCTCAAAATAAAGAAGCGGAAAAGGTTTTGGCGAACGGGTTTAGAGACTAACTGCGCTCTAAAAAATTAAGCGGCTACCTCCTTAAGTGCTTTTACAAAAACATCCAATTCAGCCAGTGTAGTATATACATTTGGCGTGATACGGCACCCTTGCACATTGGCGCTGTCGATGGCTACTGTCCAGACTTTATACTTCTCCAATAGCGTTTTTGCCAAGTCAGCTGGCTTCATTTGTTTAACACCCACGTTAGCGATGCCGCAAGAACGCGCAGCATCTGTTGGTGTATTTAACAAAATATTTGGCAGACTTTTCACGCGACTCGTCCAATAGTTTTGCAGGTATCGCAAGCGCGCCTCTTTGCGATCAGCACCGATGACTTGGTAATAATCGATTGCATTTAAAATGGCTAGATCGGTGGCAACCGGATGAGTTCCGCGATGCCCCAGGTGGTTGATGTCATCTTTCATTTCCCAATCGGCCATCAACGACCAGAGGCCAGCAGCTTTTCCACCGCGTACATACAGCAAGCCCGCCCCTAAGGGTACGCTCAACCATTTATGCAAACTGGCTCCATAATAGTCGCAACCTAAATCCGGTATTTTAAAATTCAAATGCGCAAATGTGTGAGCTCCATCCACCAAAACTTCTGCGCCAAGGCTATGCGCCATGTCACTAATTTTTTTGATGGGTAATATTTGCCCTGTGATGTTGACCATGTGACTCACTAAAATCAATCGGGTCTTCGGAGTCATCGCCTTTCGATAAAGGTCCACTACTTCTTCATCTGACGAAGGGTGATTAGGTACTGAGACAGTCTTGCGAACAATGCCATAGCGATTTTCCATCAACTTGAGCATGTTCACGATAGAACCATAATCTTGCTCCGCCATGATGGCTTCATCGCCAGCTTTCCAGGAAATGCCATTGATCACAGTGTCCAGAGACTCAGTAGTGTTGCGTGTGATAGCAATTTCATCGGCCGAGCAACCAGCTATTTCGGCCAATTTCGCTACAACTTTTTTCTTGTTTTCTCCTTGCACCGTCCGCATGTAGTACGATCCCTGGTAATTTATTTCACGGACATGATTGATGTAGTTCTCGAGCGTCTCTTGTGGAAGAAAGCAGTAGTAACCGTTCTCCAGATTAATGTAGTCGGGCTTTAATCGATATCCTTTTCGCACACCTTCCCAAAATGCTTCATCACCTGCAAGCTCATCAGCCGTTTTATGACTGAACGTTTGCACCCAATTTCCAAAGGCTTCTGCCGGTAGTAGGCCACCCAGCCCGAGTGTAGCTACGCTTTTTAAAAATCCTCGTTTATTCATAGTACAAGGTAAGTAAAAACTTGTTTCTGTACTCAAACGGGGAAGGTTGCTTTGAGGGAACATGGGCATTACCTTGCGTGAAATTTGTTAGCTAATGAAGAATTTCCTTTTTTCCAGTCTACTGCTTTTGTCGATTGTATCGTTCGGCCAAAAAGGCCCTCGCGAAAGCTATCAGCCTACGGTTCCAATCGTCATTGATGCCGACCCTAACGAGTGGAGTACCGAATGGTTGCTTGACCAAGACGGGAAGTTTCTCTACAACGTGGGGAATGACGAGTCTAATCTTTATTTCCGGGTAAAGGTGACAGATGATATCACCCAACAAAAAATTGCTTTTTTCGGATTGATTTTAAAGCTTGACGTAAATGGCAAGAAAAAAGGTCGGGTAGGACTTAAGTACCCGGTAGCCAAGGATCCAAAGCAACTCAAGAAAGAGCAAGAACCGTGGCCTCAAGATCCCACCGAACGGATAGCTGCCAAAAAGCGGATATTGGATGAGGTCGAAATTCTTGAGTTAATTGGTTTAGCGAAAGACAACATCGTTTCTAGCCGACTAGGGTTAATGAATGGTATTGAAGTACTGATTACAGTAGCGGCAGATGGTGCTTATTTGTATGAAGCTAAAATTCCTTTCAAGGCGTTTCGAATAGACAAAGCATCTGTGCCGATACTCGGTGTTAGTTTTGAAACAGGTAAATTTGATTTAGGTAGAAATCCACCTGCGGCACCTGCAGGAGGGCAGGCAGGCAGAAATTTTGGCGGAAGTTATGGACAATACAATCCGAATGCGGTACCCGCTTATATGTGGGCCGCGGTAAAGCTAAATTAGCAAAAGCTATTTTACCGCTTTGTACCGATGACATTCTATCAAGTGATCATTTACCAAACCGCATGCTTGCATGTGCGCGTAGATAACAGTGCTACCCACGAACCTAAATCCGCGCTTGATCAAATCTTTGCTCAGCGCATCTGACTCCGGTGTGGTCGCGGGCACTTCTTTCATTGTTTTGCGCTTGTTAACAATGGGCTTGCCGCCTACAAACCCCCAAATGTATTTGTCAAAACTGCCGAACTCTTTTTGCACTTTCAAGAACTCTTTTGCGTTTGTCACAGCGGCATAAACTTTTAGCCGATTTCGGACTATGCTCGGATCTAGTAAAATCCTTTCTAACTTCTTGTCAGAGAAGCGTGCTACTTTGTTGGGGTCAAAATCTGCAAAGTTCTTTCTATAGCCTTCCCTCTTTTTTAGTATAGTAGACCAACTGAGTCCGGCTTGTGCTCCTTCAAGGATCAAAAATTCAAAATGAGTTTTGTCGTCATGCACGGGCACACCCCATTCTTCGTCATGGTAGGTCATGTATTGATCGAAGCCTAAGCACCAGGGGCAGCGTACAAGTTCTTTCATAAAACCATCTTTAGTGTATCCAAGTTAATTATGTATCTTCATTACTCGATACAGACATGAGATTTCTTTTAATTTTTGTTGCAGCTCATTTGGCACAGCCGGCATTTGGTCAATTTCGAGTTAAACACGAAGCCATCAAATATGAATTTCCAGCAATTGTGAAACCGAAGCCAGTTTCTTTGACTCCTTTCGGACTTTTATCAGATGAGCCACAAAACTATCAGTATTCATCTCCAGCCTTGACTTGGTTGCCTGGCGATGCATTTAATTCTTCATCGTCTTTTTGGATCGGCAATGTCTCTTCCCAATCTTATAACAACGGTAGATTTGGAACCTATTACTATTGGGATATTCAGGGAAATCTAAAAGGAACGCGTGGATTTTTAGATCTCTCGGGAGGGAAAAAGCGAGGAGTGAAGTCGGTTTTTCCCTGGCGTTAATCTGTTGTTTCAAAAATATGTTTGAGGAG
>JABFSY010000241.1 GCA_013140395.1 Cyclobacteriaceae bacterium | reverse complement strand
GTTCATACATGTCATCGAAAGTAGCTAGCATATTAAAACGCAAATGCGAGTTTTCTGGAAAGTCTTTCACAACGCCAATTATTTTAAAGGGGTGTTTTCCAGAAAGAAGTAAAGATTCGCCAATGGGATTCTTATTGCCAAAGTACTTGATGGCCATTTCTTCATTAATGAGCAATGTATACTTGTCGTGAAGAGCACGTAAGGCACTACCTTTTACAAATTCGACAGAAAATATTCTTAAGAAAGCCGAGTCGACAAAAAAGACATTTGTCTCTTCAAAGGCCCTTTCATTTTCAGGCAGTGTAATACTTACGTTGCGTGAATAGGCCCTTGCCACTTCTTCCACCTGAGGAAAAAATTCCTTAAGTGACGGGGCGATGGGAGGTGGTACGCTAGCGAGTTCTAGTCCGTTTGGTACGGTATAGCGAAATCGATACATACGATCAATCTTCTCATGGAATTGATCAAAACTCATTTCGCTTCGAACGTAGGAGATAATCAATAGAGCTAAAGTAAGTCCACAGGTAAGCCCTATAAAATTGATAATCGAATAGGTTCTGTGACGAACGATGTTGCGCCAGGCTGTTTTAAAGAAGTTTTTTAGCATATTAAAATCGTTGTTCGTTGCTGGTTAATCGTTCTTGGTTAATCGTTGTAGGGATTTTATTACGAACATCCACTATCGAGCAACGAACAATGATTTGTTATTCATTTCTCAAACTCTCCACAGGATTACTCATGGCAGCCTTGATTGCTTGGAAACTTACTGTGATCATCGCAATGGAGACAGCAATTATTCCAGCAAATCCAAAAATCCACCAACTGATATTAACTCGAAAGGCATAGCCTTGCAACCACTGATTGATACCGTACCAAGCAAACGGGGTTGAAATGACCATCGCTACCACTACAAGCAATAGAAAATCTTTTGAAAGAAGAACAACGATTTTATTGACCGATGCTCCTAAAACTTTGCGGATGCCAATTTCTTTTGTGCGCGATTGGGCTGCAAATGTGGCTAGTCCCCATAGACCTAAACATGAAATGAACATGGCCAAGCCTGAGAAAATTTTGAAGAGACTAAAAAGTCTTTCTTCTGTTTTGTAGAAGCTATCGATCTGTTCATCTAAAAATTTGTAAGAAAATATTCCTTCAGGGTAAGTTGATTTCCAAGCGGTCTCAATTGCGGCAATGGTTTCGGGTACATTACTATTGGCTTCGATTTTGATGCCTGCTTGCTCGTAATCTCTTGCATTAGGCGTTATCAATGCTGGTTTTATCACTTCTTGCAAAGGTCCAGTGTTGAAGTCACTCACTATTCCCACTATCTCTACATTGCCACTGTTCCATCCAACCCAAATTCGTTCACCAATGGCTTCTTCATTCGATTTAAACTCTAACTCCTTAATTAATTGCTCGTTGACTACGGCCTTCATTATTTGATCCTTTTCGGCTACTGACTTAGCAACGTAATTGGTGTCAGAGGCTTCTAAAAATCGACCGGCAAGTAATTCAAATCCATACATCTTACAGAATCGATCGTCACCAAAAATAAGCGTCACTTCTTTTCTGGAAGGATCCTGTCTGCCCGTACGATTCATGATGGTGCCCCAGTGACCTTGACTGCTGGGAGTAGATGTAGCAAATGAAACATCTTTCACTTCCCTAATTTTTCCCAACTCATTCTTAAAGAGTTCATGTTTGTTAACGCGCGGTTGTATATCAACATTGATAATATTGTCTTTGCTAAATCCTAGATTCTTGCTTCGCAAGAAGTTCACTTGTTGTGAAATTATGAGTACCACTATCAACAGACCAATCGATATACTAAATTGTGCTACCACAAGTCCTTTACGCAACCAAGCCGAGCCATGATCGCCCGAGGAGGTGGATCCAGCCTTTAGCGTAAGCGATGGATTGAATTTCGAGATTACCCAGGCCGGATAAATCCCAGCCGTTAATCCGATGAAGATAGCAGCGGCCAGGATGAAGAGCAGTAAAATAGGTGACTGGATAACATCGAACGGGATATTTTTATCCAAGAGGGAATTGATACTTGGCATCGCCAGTTGAGCTGAGGCAATGGCAAAAATCCCTGATATAAATGTTAGTATCCAGGCCTCTGATAAAAACTGAACGATGAGATTGAACCTTCCTGCCCCAACGGATTTGCGTACGCCCACTTCTTTAGCTCTTGTTAGAGCTTGCGCTGTAGATAAGTTTATGAAGTTAATACAGGCCAGTACCAATACGGTTATACCGATGATGCCAAAAAACCATAGCCAACTTGGTGAGACTGCTTGTACCCAATTCCCCCCACCGGCAAGCGAGCTATTAAAATGGACTTCGCTCAGCGACTGAATTTCAAGATCGCTCGAGAAATCCGGTAAATCCTCTTTTGGGTTGATGTGTTTATCAACAATTGCTTTAAGTTGAGATTGAATAATCTTTAGATCAGCATTTTCTGGAACAACAATCAATGTTTCGGTTCCTGAGACGTACGTCCATCCATCTAAGTTAGGTTGTAAAAACTTTTCTGAGTAAGAATAGGAAACCAGCATAGAGGCTGGAAGGTGAGTATTGGCTGGAAAATCTTTGATGAGAGCTCCGACAGTAAATTCAAATTTATCGCCAACAGTAAAACTTAATGTTTTCCCGATGGGGTCTTCATTGCCAAAGAGTTTTTTGGCGGTAGATTCAGTTAGCGCAGCTTGGTAGGGGGTGCGAAGGGTTTTGTACAAGTCTCCTTTCAGGGTTTCTACTTTGAAGATTTCTAGGAACTCAGGCTCCACAGCCATGATGCGTTCGTCAACGAATCTGTTTTGTGGGTTTACCTCTACGATTTTGGTGTATACGGGATGTGCAAAGCTCACATGTTCAAGCCCGGTAACTTCTGTACGAATGGCATTTGCTAATGGAAAGGGAGTAGAGAAGTGGTAATTGGATTTGCCATTCTGTGTCCATTTGGAAATAACCCGATAGGTGCGATCTGCTTTTTCGTGATAGGCATCAAAACTTAGTTCGTAACGAATGAACAACGCGATTACTAAACAAACACTCAAGCCAAGGGTGAGGCCGATGATGTGCAGTGAAGTATTTAGTTTCTGCCTACTTAAATGACGGAAGACTATTTTTAGGTTTTGTAACATGTCGTTTTTAGTATAATAATCTGTCCGTTGGAGTTTTTGGCTTTTTTTCATTCTCGCTAAGGCCAAAGCATAATTCACTATCCAAGAACAATGCCACCAAGTTAGTACTGCCTTTTTCCAGCCAATTGTTAGTTTTTTGAGATTTCGAGCGTCCGAAAAGATGCAAGCGCGTCCGTAATCGGACAGATGATTTTTGATATTTATTTGCCCAAGGGAGGGAGATACTCTAGCGGTAGAATATTCGAGTATTTTTCATGCCATGAGCGATATCCCTCCAAAAAAAGGCTGCGCACATCCTCGTAGTAGCCATTCGAATAGATTGTCAACGAGTTGCTGAGAAAATGGAAGATGCTCTTTTGTTTCTCGGTGTATTTTCTACGCACTACATTTAGGTATTCAATTTCTTCGCGGCTGTCGAAGACGACCTCGTATTTTCCATTGATATTCTCAAGCGTCTCTTTGTTTGATCGGACAAACTCTGCTCCGGTATAAATCTTTTTAGCGATGCTATCAACTTGTTTGGGTAAGCTTCGAAGTTTCATATAGTATGAAAGGCTATCTTTTGAGTCTGCAGATAGGATAAGTACGTTACTCTTATTTTTATCTCTCAACTGCTTGATTTTCTTATTCAGCCATTCATCAGGCGGTCTTTCTGGGTTCGCTTTTGTGAAAATTTTCTTAACAACGAATCCACTTTCTTTTAAAGAAGAATCTCGCAATGCCCTTGTGAAATGGGTGACAGATCCGTAGTAGCCCTGCTTTCTTTCGCGTTGCCAAATTTTTGCTTGCCTGTCCTTGTTCGGTACCAACTCTTCGAATCGTGGCACTCCAAAGATGTAGATCAAATCGGTTTTGAAGTTGACCTCAAATTGATATAGATAATAGTAGATCTTGTATCCCAAAGCTAAGTTTTCGATCTCGATAGGTTTTTTGGAGTGAGCTACTAAAACGCCATCTTTTGGATCAAAATAAAGATGAATGTCTTTCGGGTTTAGGATTCTGCACTTTTTTGAATTATGCGTTTCCCCCAAAAAGTGCTTTTTAAAATCCTCAAAGTTCCTTGCCCAGTTCACTGTATCCTCCCGCACCACGATAGCCAGCAATTCTTTTGCCTCCTGTTCCAGTTCTATGGTGAGTTGGACTTCTTTTGTATATCCATTCTTTTTCTCTGAGAAATCAACGGGTAGTGAAAAAGGCTTGTAACCGACATAGGAAGCAATTAGATCGTATTTACCGATTACGATTCCTTCGATAAGAAATGTGCCGTCAGCTAAGCTACTTGTGCCAGTTGTGGTATTGGCAAGGAATACGTTTACAAACGGCAAAGGTTCTTTGGTCGCAGCGTCAATAACTTTTCCGTTGATTGATTTCTTCTCCGTTTGAGCAAATGCCAACTGAAAATAAAAACCAAGGAGTAGCAAGACGAGAAATCGAGACATGCTTTATTTATACGAACGAAATTAGAGCGAAATACCTTTCTATCCAAGTCGATAGAATTGAAATGCAGTTATCGATAATATCGCTCAAAAGAGGTTCGAGTTGTGATTCCCACAGGCCCCTGATAAATTCCTCCATCGTTCCCCATGTCCTCCACAATTACTTCGAGTGTATTGAGACCGTCTTTTTTCAACAATCCGATTGGAATGGTATAGACACGGAGTTGGTCGAATGATCGACTCTCTCCGTAGGGTTGGCCATCGTAGGTTTTTCCAATTTGCTTACCGTTGAGATAAGCTCTGTCAAAATCGTCAATTTTACCAAGCAAAAGAACTAACTCTTCGTCACTTGCAATGGACTTCACATCAAGTGTAAATGTTTTTTTGTACCAGGCGAACCCATCGTATCTCGAATATCCTTGATGCTCCCAATTGGAAGGAACCATTATTTTTTTCCATTCACGATCATCTTTTATCGGTTGCCAGTCTCTACTCGTGGTGAATGACCATAAACCTTGCAGGTCAATCAGCATTCTACTTTTCGGAGAACGATAGATACCCAATTTGCCATCTATGATTCCACCACCCTGCGTAACATCATACACTCGAATAGCAATACTGTTCTGACCTTTGAAGTTGATCAGCTCATTGGGCAGTGTATATTTTCTTTCGGCATTATAGGCAGTTTTAAATTTGGGCGGCATCGAACCAGAAAGACCAACCAGCACTCCATTTACATAGACTTCATCACAATCATCAATAAAGCCTAAGTTGAGATAGTAGTTTTCTTCTTTAATCAATTTAGTACCATCAAAACTTTTTCGGTACCACGCAAATCCATCGTAGCCGTTGAAGCCTTCATCTTCCCAATGAGCAGGCACGCGAATGGCCTCCCAGCCACCGTCTTGGTAGTCAGTGGCAGACCACCCAGGGCGATCACCGATATGAAATTTCCAATCCCCGTTTAAACTGATCACTTGGGAAAAGATAGTATCAATCGGAACAACGAAGAGAAGGAATATGACAATACCTGTTTTCAAAGGAAGTAAGTTTTTCAGTGGTGTAAAATTACAAATGTTTGAGTAAAGGTGAGTAGCCTGACCAAAAGCTACATCACCTTTCTCAAACGAACCCTAATTCATCGCAACTATTGGATTGGTATAAGTTGTCTTTTCAAGTTGCGCTGACCACTTACCGTTTTGTGACTTCATTCTATAGGTAACAGATAAAGCCGAATTGCTAATTTCTACCCAAAATGGTTTGTCATCCATTTTTTCCACATTGTATTTTTTCGAAAACCCACCTTCGAAGTCTTTCGGAGAGATTTCGTCTGTTTTAAGTACTTCTTCGCGATTGCTGAATTTTACGTTTACTACTTCCGCTGAGTTGAAGGCGTAGATAACTTTGATAACGTCCTTCTGAGTAGTCGGAATGATTTTAACAGAAGGATCCTGTTGATCCCGTGCTTGCGCATTTCTCACTGTCATGACGCTAACTGCTGCCACAATAACCCCGGCAATGATAATTTTTGTTTTCATACTATTATTTGTTTTAGTGTTTTGTATAATTTGACTCACACTACAAATAACGGGAGGTCAACGGGCGAAGATGTCACCGGGCGGTAAACGATTGTAACAAGATGTAACTGTTGGTCGATGGGAAATAGTCAATAGTCCATGGTCAATTGCACGCTAGCCATCGACTATAGACTGTCGGCTATTGACTAAACAACGAGCTTATACCCGGTGCCGTGCACTGTTAAGATTACTCTTGGTTGATTTGGATTGAGTTCTACTTTCTGGCGAAGGCGGACCACAAAATTATCAACAGTTCGGGTGGTGGGTTGTTCATCGTAACCCCATACTTTTTCTAATAAATCATAACGACTTACTACTTGGTTTTTGTGTTGATGTAGGTAAGATAAGATTTCAAATTCTTTATGTGATAGTTTTATTTCGATTTGATTCTCGGTGGCATGAAACGATTCAAAATCAATATTCAGCCGACCGATGGTGGTTCTGGCTATGTCTTTCACTGGTTGAAGTTGACTGCGTCTCAGAATCGCTTTTACCCGTGCCAATAACTCTCGAACACTAAATGGCTTGGTGATATAGTCATCGGCACCAAACTCCAGACCCAATATTTTATCGATTTCTTCACCGCGTGCAGTCAATAGAACGATCGGAGTGCTGATGCCGGCTGATCGAGCCGCTTTGCAAACATCAAAGCCGGAGAGTTTAGGCAACATCACATCCAATAAAATCAGATCGAACGAATTGGTTTTAATTTTAAACAAACCTTCTTCGCCATCGCTTGCCGTTTCTACCAGATATCCCTCTAATTCCATGTTGTCTTTTAACCCGAGTTGCATGGAAGGTTCGTCTTCGATGATTAATAGTTTTGCCATTTTTTAAGTAAGTGGAAAGTAAAGAGTAAATGTTGATCCTTTGCCTAGTTCGCTACTAACAATTATTTTTCCATTCTGCTGTTCAATCAGTTGTTTGACAATGGATAGCCCAAGTCCTGTGCCTTGGCTTTTGGCCAAGTTGCCGCTTGAAACACGATAGAATTTATCGAATATATGTTTCTGATCCGCTTTGGCAATTCCCAATCCAAAGTCTTTTAC
>JABFSY010000214.1 GCA_013140395.1 Cyclobacteriaceae bacterium | reverse complement strand
ATACAGCAAGCCCGAAATCAGTGACTCCACGCGGCTCGCTATCAAAGCAGGTCGCCATCCCGTTATTGAAAAACAATTGCCCATCGGAGAAAGCTACGTGCCGAATAATATTTATCTCGATACCGAAACGCAGCAAATCCTGATCATCACCGGACCGAACATGGCAGGTAAGTCAGCGTTGTTACGACAAGTTGCCTTGATCGTCTTGATTGCGCAGATGGGAAGTTTCGTTCCTGCCGAAGCTGCCACCATTGGCATTGTGGATAAAATTTTTACACGCGTGGGCGCAAGTGACAATCTTTCTCGTGGCGAATCAACCTTTATGGTCGAGATGATTGAGACCGCCAGTATTCTCAACAACCTCAGTGACCGCAGTTTGATTTTGATGGATGAAATAGGCCGTGGCACTTCTACTTATGATGGTGTTTCCATTGCCTGGGCGATTGTGGAATACCTCCATCAGCACAAAGACTACAAACCCAAGACACTTTTTGCCACGCACTACCATGAGCTTAACCAACTGGCAGAAGATTTTGTGCGGGTGAAAAACTTCAACGTAAGCGTGAAAGAGATTGGCGACAAAATCATCTTCATGCGCAAGCTGAAAGAAGGTGGCAGCGAACACAGTTTTGGTATTCACGTAGCGCAGATTGCTGGTATGCCCAATAAGGTTGTACTACGCGCCAATGAGATTCTGCGGTTCTTAGAAAAGGACAAGCATAAGAATGAAGATGTTAAGCAATTTGATGAATTGCCCAAGGCTACGCAACAAATGAGTTTGTTTGAAATCGATCCGAAGTCAAAAGCGATCCACGAAATGCTTTCGCAGATCGATATCAATACGATTAGCCCTGTGGAGGCATTGTTGAAGTTGAATGAAATCTTAAACACATTTAAAAAGTAACAAGGAAATATTACTACTTTTTAAATGAACTAGTTACCGCCCGTTATGTTGAATGTGATTTTGATGACTACTTCCCTAGTGAGTAGAGGAAAATAATCAACAATATTGCGGCAAAAATACTAAGTGCCGCAGTCAGATTAACTCTCTTTTTTACTTTCATTCCGCGGGCCAATTTGACAGATTTCATTGCATCTATTTTAATGAGATGCAAATGTAACTTCTTCAAAAATCGATAAATGGTCAATTGTTATTCGAGTAGTATGCATGTAAGGCTTTGGCAGAAAAGGCAGAAATTTGACCGCTCCTATCCAGTTTAGAAACCGTCTATACTCTATAAATTGTGGTTAACCATAAATTGGAATAAATCTCAGGGAAAGATGATTGATTTGTAGTAAACATTTTGAAATGAAATCAATGGCTAAGAATTCAATGAGGTTTTGCGTTGTCGTAACAGTAGTATTTTCTTCAGTATTAGGTTTGGCTCAGGAAAGGGTATTACCTGCAGAATCTGCAGTCAACTCCATCGGTCAAGTCACCGTAAAAGGAAAGGTAGTACCCTACAAAGTAACGGCCGGTACACAACCTGTGTGGAATGCAGAAGGCAAACCGAGCGCTTCGTTATTTTATACCTATTACGAACGAAGTGACGTGTCCGACAAGAGCAGACGTCCACTCATTATCTCGTTTAATGGCGGCCCGGGCTCCGCTTCTGTCTGGATGCACGTTGCTTACACCGGCCCTAAAGTTTTAAATATTGATAGCGAAGGATTTCCTGTTCAGCCCTACGGAATTCACGACAATCCGCATTCCATCTTAGATGTAGCCGATATTGTTTATATCGATCCGGTGAATACTGGCTTCTCACGAATCCTCGATCCAAAAGCAGAGAAGTCAACTTTTTTTGGTGTGAATGCCGACATTAAATACCTAGGTGATTGGGTTGACAACTTTGTTTCCCGTCAAGGAAGATGGACATCTCCAAAATATTTAATTGGTGAGAGTTATGGGACTACGCGTGTGTCTGGTCTTGCACTCGAATTGCAAAACTCACATTGGATGTATTTGAATGGAGTGATCTTAGTTTCACCAACTGATTTAGGAATTAAGAGAGATGGCGCAGTGAATGATGCTTTATCATTGCCTTATTATACTGCAGCTGCGTGGTTTCAAAAAGCATTGCCGGCTGATCTGCAACAAAAAGATTTGAATGACGCACTGGCAGAATCAGAAGCTTTTACGATCGATGAATTTATTCCCGCTTTAGCAAAGGGTGGCTTTTTAGATGAGCAAAAGAAAAAACAAATAGCTGCTAAAGTGGCTCGCTATTCCGGGTTATCGGAACGCACTGTAATGCACCACAACTTAGCAGTTCCAACTCAATACTTTTGGAAAGATTTATTGCGTGAAAAAGGATTGACAGTTGGTCGTTTAGACTCCAGGTATCTGGGCATCGACCGTCAGCAAGCAGGTGATCAGCCCGATTATAATTCCGAGTTGACATCCTGGTTGCACTCGTTTACTCCCGCCATCAACTATTATTTACGCGATGTATTGAAGTACAAAACCGATCTACAATACAATATGTTCGGCCCGGTACGTCCGTGGGATAACTCGAATGATAAGACAGGCGAAAATCTTCGTCAGGCGATGGCTGAGAACCCTTACATGCATGTGATGATTCAAAGTGGTTATTATGATGGAGCTACGACCTACTTCGATGCCAAATATTCTATGTGGCAACTTGACCCCAGCGGCAAAATGAAAAACCGCTTACGCTTTGAAGGTTACCGCAGTGGGCACATGATGTACTTGCGTGCAGAGGATTTAGCTTCCTCCAATGAACATATTAGGGATTTTATTAGGAATAGTACTCCAACGGGATCGGCAAAGTATTGATTGTTACTACACCCTTATTTGGCAATGAAAAAGCCTTTGACTTTGGTCAAAGGCTTTTTATCTAAAACCAGAAAAGGTTTGTGATTATTTGAAAGACAGTGTTAAGTTACCAATCACTTTAGGATTATAGGGAGTTAACGTCTCTATACGCGGTGCCAAAGCTGTCCATGCCGCACCGGGTGAGGTGCCTGCCAATACAAAGCCTGTTTGATTGAAATAGCCGGGAGCATTGGTATTGACCAGATACGCATCTAGGTTATTTTGATTGATGCCTGGATACACTGCGTTGATCTCTCTGGTAAACGTATTCTTAATTGAATTATCCTTCAACAACACTTTCCGGTCACTATCATCTAGTGCGCTAGCCGGTAGCCCCACTTCGGCTACGCCAATATTGTCGGGGTCTGAACCCGTAGCCACAAACGCCCAATTAAAACCTTGTCCTTGGGAATTTGAAAACAACTTAGCGTTCGGATGATTGCTATTCCCGTAAACATCCACCACATTTCCTTTTCTTCCCGCAAACATCTTAAGACTATTGATGGAGAATTGATCGGTGTTGGGTCCGGTGGTTGGAAGACCAACAATGGTAACGACCATCTCCGCATCATAAGAAGCACTTTTGCCTTCTGAATAGTCAATTCTAAAATGGCATTTGGTAGGTTAGCATCTTTAGTACGATTGCAGTTATAAGGTTTGATAATGGCAATACCGTTTACATTTGTCGTCTTATTCCAAAAAATTTGTAACCCCTTTCCTCCATCGCTATTCTTCTCAGACTCTGCATCTGTAATGGTTAACAAAAGATCCCAGGTAGCGCCTTCGAACGAAACCTTTTCAGTAACAACCAAATTCTTACTTCGTTTGTCATCATCACTCACATAGTTTACCGAAATTGCTTTGTTAATATTAAATTTTCGAATGGCTGCGATAAAAAGCCTGAACAAGCTGAGCTGATCCTTCACCGACTGAAACAAAAGTGTTTAAATTTTTGTAGATCGCATTTCCATTCGCAACATCGCTGACGCGTCCATTGTCCAGTCTACCACCAGTTATCCCAACGTTGTTGCTAATCGAAGAGGGGATATCCACCCCGAATGTCTTTGGTAACGAATCTTGCTGCGAGGTTACATCGGCATCTTTGCACGAATGGAAAACCATTGCACATGCCAAAAAAGTAGCAATAAAAATCTTTAAGTTTTTCATTTAATAAGTTTTTGTTGATCTCCTAAATAGCTGTTTGTTGCAAAAAGTAATCATGAAAACCTGAAATACCCTGTCAGCGAATAGTAAATTTTCACCGATACGCCTAATGAAGGTAGAAAAAAGATCTTTTTCTTCATCCTATTTGATAAGAAATTAAAGTAGCTGAGCTCCGTAATTATCCATACACTTTCTCAATGGCCGCGCGGGCAATTCTCTCATCTTCCGCTTCTGATAATCCACTTACACCAATTCCTCCGATCACTTTTTGGTTTTGCAAAATAGGTACGCCTCCACCAAAGCCGGTTATCTTCGAATCTCCCCAATATGCTGGCGGTCGACTTTTAGCAATCATCATATCGCCCATTTCTTTGGTGGACTTCCGATCACATGCTGCAGTGTAGGCTTTGTTTTGCGTAATCTTCGAAGCAGCCGGAGACGCGTCATTCATCCTCAAAAATGAAATCAATTCGCCCTCAGGTCCGCAAACGGCCACGGCTATGTGTTTGTTTATTTTCTCCGCTTCAAAAACTGTGTGTTCAATCAATTGGAGGGCTTCTCCGGAACTTACTTTAGTAAACTGCATGGTTCTATCTATTAGTAATTACAATTTGCAGAAGTTGATTAAATAATCCTATTTCTTGATAGCGAGCTTTCCTCTCAAAAATTCTGCTGTATAACCTTTTCCTTGTTTTGCCATGTCTTCAGGTGTGCCCTCAAATAAAAGGTGCCCACCGTTTTTTTCTCCGCCTTCAGGGCCCAAGTCAATGATCCAGTCGGCACATTTAATGACCTCTAAATTGTGCTCAATCACAATGACCGTGTGCCCTTCATCTACCAACGCGTTGATGGCTTTAAGCAATTTTGAAATATCATGAAAATGTAATCCGGTGGTAGGCTCGTCAAAAATGAAAAGTATGCGTTCACTTGAGTCAGCTGAGTTTTTACCAAGAAATGAGGCTAGCTTTACCCGCTGCGCTTCGCCACCAGAGAGCGAGTTAGAGGACTGGCCTAATTTTACGTACCCTAAACCTACTTCAAAAAGTGGTTTTATTTTTTCATAGATGGGTTTCTTGTCTCTAAAAAACTCGAGCCCCTCTTCGACCGTCATGTCGAGCACATCGGCAATTGATTTACCTTTGTGTTCCACCTCCAAAACTTCTTGCTTGAATCTTTTTCGATGGCAGCTTTCGCATTCCAAGAAGATATCAGCCATGAATTGCATCTCCACTTTAATCTCGCCTTCGCCTTCACATGTTTCGCAACGACCGCCTTCTACATTGAATGAAAAATGGGAGGGCTTGTAGCCGCGTTGTTGGGCAAGCGGTTGATCGGCATATAAATTTCGTATCGCATCATATGCCTTTACATAACTGATCGGATTCGAGCGAGAAGATTTACCAATCGGATTCTGATCGATAAACTCGATTTGTTTGATCTTAGAGTAATCACCAGTCAATTGATCGTACTTACCAGGTGTCTCTCCTACTGTACCATTCATGCGGCCAATAGCCGGATACAAAATTTTCTTAATCAACGTTGATTTACCAGAACCACTTACTCCTGTTACGACCGTCAATATCTCCAATGGAAATTTGACTTTTAGATTCTTTAGGTTGTTCTCGCGGGCGCCAATGATGTTTATGGAATCCTTCCATTTTCTTCTGATCGTGGGTATCGCTATTTTTTCCTTCCCGCTTAGGTAGTCCGTTGTATGCGTGCTTATCTGACTATTTATCTGTTTTATCGTGCCCTGACAAACTAATCGGCCACCATGTGAACCCGCATCCGGTCCAATATCAATGATTTGATCTGCGGCACGCATAATCTCCTCCTCATGCTCTACCACAATAACAGTATTGCCCATATCGCGCAGCGACTTCAATACTTCCACCATTCGCTCGGTATCTCTTGGATGAAGGCCAATACTTGGTTCATCTAAAATGTACATAGAGCCAACCAACGCACTCCCCAATGACGTGGCCAGTTTTATTCGCTGAAATTCTCCGCCCGACAATGTGGAGGTGACTCGATTGAGTGTTAAGTAGCCAAGACCTACTTTCAACATGTACCCCAAACGCGATTTGATTTCGGTCAATATGCGATCAGAAACTTTCTGTTCGTAATCTGGAAGTTTGAGTTTGTCGAAAAATACCAACGCATC
The DNA here is from genome assembly GCA_013140395.1 of Cyclobacteriaceae bacterium. Taxonomy (GTDB): domain Bacteria; phylum Bacteroidota; class Bacteroidia; order Cytophagales; family Cyclobacteriaceae; genus ELB16-189. Next base: position 1,098 of record JABFSY010000214.1, on the reverse strand, counting down.
TTCAATTGGCATTAGCACTAAATCTGTGATAGAGGTGTCGGCAATCTTTACATAAGCCGCGTCTTTTCGAAGTTTGGTACCACGACAATCTGGACAGGTTGTTCTGCCGCGAAAGCGTGAAAGCATAACACGATACTGGATCTTATGCGTTTTCGTGGTGATGTATCTAAAGAATTCATTTAAGCCTTCAAAATATTCGTTGCCTGTCCAAATAATGTCTCGCTGCTTTTGAGTCAATTCACTATAAGGGCGATGAACAGGGAAGTCGAGTTTAATACCGTCTTTCAATAATGGTTTTCCCCACTCACTCATCACCTCGCCACGCCAGGGAGCAATGGCCCCTTCATATACTGAAAGGCTTTTGTCGGGGATTACCAAATCTTCATCGATGCCCAATACTTTTCCAAAACCTTCACAGGTTTGACAAGCCCCAAATGGGTTATTAAAACTGAACAGATTGATAGATGGCTCTGTGAATGACATGCCATCAAGCTCAAACCGATCAGAAAACCGAACCTTTTTTTCCTCGCAGTAGACTAAGCATTCGCCATGACCTTCGAAGAAAGCCGTTTGAATAGAATCGGATAAACGAAACGTAAGGTCTTCATCGGTCGCATTGACGGAGGCGCGATCGATTAATATTTCATATTCTTTAACTTTTGTTGAGGGGACTTTTGCTGCTGCCTTTGGCTTTTTAGTGCCTTTTGTTTTTTCTTCGTCAGTCGCACCGGTTAGCTCCTCAATAAACTTCATTTCACCATCTACCAAAACGCGCGTAAATCCTTTGCTCAATAAAAGACTCAGTTCGTCACTAAGCTTTCTTCCCTTGTTAATCTGAAGCGGGCACGCAATCATGACCCGCGTCCCCTCCTTGGATTTGTTGATGAAATCCACCACATCGCTCACCGTGTCGCGTTTTACTTCTTTGCCGCTAATAGGTGAATAGGTGGTTCCAATCCTGGCAAAAAGTAATTTTAGATAGTCGTAGATTTCCGTGGTCGTGCCAATCGTTGAGCGTGGATTACGTGTATTGACGCGCTGCTCAATGGCGATGGCCGGTGAAACACCGCGGATATAGTCCACTTCGGGCTTCTCCAT
>JABFSY010000235.1 GCA_013140395.1 Cyclobacteriaceae bacterium | reverse complement strand
TACGGCTGGAATTTGTTGCGAGAGTTGGGCGAAACATTTTAACAGAGTTGATTGATCCTTAACCGGAATGAAACTCCCCACATGCAAACACCTTAAGGGCTGATGAAATTGTTTGGCATGAAAACAGAACTGATTTGCATCAACACCAAACGGAATGACATGGTAGGACCGACTCACAATTTTTTCAGCAAATTTCTTTTGGTATTGCGTGAGCGCAATGACCGTACTTGCCTTTTGCAATGTCCATTTTACCAAACGTTTCGATCGAGGCCGCAATAAACCGCCATATTGAATAGCAGACAAACCAACAACCTCACCGCCTTGCAAATGAACAATTGATGGAACGCGACAAAATCGCGCAACAAGTACGCACCAAAAACCAGCGGGATACGCCCAAAACGCAAATAACACATGGTGTTTGTGTTTGATGTGGTCAAACAAGAATACAGTGGCGAGCCACAGCCATCTTACTGTTCCAATTTTCAGAATTTTTGGAGCTGAGACGAAGTGATACGAAGGTGAAAAATTTTCGTTCGCGCGAAAATGAGAATAAACAGTAACGGTGTAATCTCGAGCCAACTCGTTTACCAGTGCCGCAATGTTAGGCTGACCTTGTGAATAAAAGCCTCCGCCCACTCCACCATGCATGAATATGGCTAATCGTTTTTTCATGGCTGAATGGAGATTAGCTGCTGCGATTTTTCGAAAATAAAATCTGGAGTGTACCGAGTAAGGCAACGGTTATCGCCAAATTTACAGTTGGCCAGCATGCAAGCTCCGCAGGGCAAGTCACCGGAGTGGAGACACAACGACCATATTCCTTGCGGGGCAGACCAATCTGAACGACTTGATCCAAACAAAGCAAGAGTCGGCACGCCTTGTACCCAAGCCATGTGCATGAGCCCACTGTCTTCTGTCAACAGAAACGAAGCACGGTTTACCAATGCAAAAGCTTCTGCAGGATTTGTTTTGTTTATCAGATGAGTTACAGAATCCGGTGCTTTCTCTTTCAGGGCATTTGCCTTGTCCAATATTCGTTCGGTGCCTACCAAAAGGAACTGCGTGTTTGGGTGATGTTTTTTCCACAATCCCATAAATTCAAAATAGTTTTCAATAGGCCAGTTTCTCGATTCAAAAAAACCGGCCGGATTGAGGATCACGATTTTACTGACTCCGTTCCAGCCTGCCGATTTCAACAGCTCATCTGTCGTTTTCCTTGGGATTCGTGTTTCCAATCTTGAATTGACAGAAACGGAACCCAGTCCAACCTTTTCGATGGCCTGCCGGTTTCGTTCTCCGGCTGACTGTGGAGAGTACCGATCAAATTCCACCCACGCTTTTGGGCGAATGATTTTGCGAATAATGTTACTCAGTCGATGATTTTGCAAATCGAATACTACATCGTATTGCTGGGCGATTAGTCTAGGTAAATGACATAAGGCTGAGACATATTGAAGTTTATTGTTTCGGCCGCCTCCAATTGAAAAGACACGATTAAAAAAAAGAAGACTCTCAGGAATTGTTTTGTTTTCTTCAAGCGTGAGAAAATCAATTTTAGTAGTGGGATGTTCCTTTGAGAAATCGCGGATATAGGGAAGTGTGATCACCACATCACCCAATGCCTGAAAACGGATGAACAGCACCTTGCGAGGTGAAGACGATTGATCCCAGACACGGTAAGTCAATTCCATCAATGTGTTTTTTGTGGAGTACAAAGAATGTCCGTCTCAATTTTTGCGCCAGCCACAATGGGTTGGTGAGTTTTAAGATCCAATATTTCGTAACCCCAGTTTTGCAGAAGGTCGATCACGTCTGTTGAGCTAAGCTGATGTATCCGTAGATTGGTGTCAATCACCTCGATGACCAAAATTGGTCTATATCGTGCTATCGTCTTTTTTGCTCCCATCAACACGTGAAACTCGTAGCCCTCCACATCAATTTTGATCAGATCAATTCGCGTTGGATTAATTGAGGACATTTCATCATCCAGGGTAGCAACATTGATATGGGTTGAATCATATTGATCGGCTTGTTCGGCAGGCAAAATGCGATTCATGCCTGCGTTGCGCTGCTCCAATTTTGAGAGAAGTGCCTGTCCAGGCTTACTCCCAAGTCCCTTTGGAATAATCGTAATGTTAGAAAATTGATTTAATTGGTGATTTGCTCTCAAAGATTTGATGTGAGCAGGATCTGGTTCAAAAGCATACACATGACCCCTCTGGCAGATTTTTGCTGCCCGTAATGCCACTGTGCCAATGTTAGCACCAATATCGATGACGGTAGAATCATCCTTCAGCAGATTGAATACTTCTAACGGAGCAAAATAGTGGTTAAAAAAAAAGAGTGAGTGGCCGATGACATCGGAGATATCTAGCTTGTATAAAACGCCATCGCGTTCGGCAAATCTAAGGGTCCTTTCCTGATAAGCGCCTTCACGGGGTACCCAGGATCTAAACTTCCTCTTCTTTCGATATAAAAAGACTAAGAGACTCTCGGCTAACCTGTTTTTAAAACAGGATCGGATCATTTCCTTTAACCGCGCATTCATTGACACTTTATATAAATATAGCGTTTTTAAACAATGTTATTTTTAGAAAAGCTCCGCAATAATTTGCTGGGCAACTCACCAAAATGGAGTTTCTATTTTCAAAGATTTTAAAAATTGAACTAAGCAAATAATTCTGTGCCTACCGCCACAGCTGCAGCAAGAATTGCCACCCCCATCTTCTTTGCATTAAATTTATGATCCAGGCTGCTCTCGAAAACTATGGTCGTTGAGATATGAAGAAAATTTCCGCTTACTACGGCAAAAAAGAAAGTAAAAGCCTGAGAGGACATCCACTCGTTCGCTAGAAGGTAATTGGAAAGAAAAAGTCCGAATGGAGAAGCCAACGAAAAAATGAGTAAAAAAAGAAAAGCTCTTGTTTTACTCTTCACGTCACACAATAAAACAGACATTAAGGCAAACGCTTCCGGTGCTTTGTGTAAGACGATTCCCCACAATAATGTATTCGAGTCATGATGGTGTGTAACCGTGCGAGGGTGAGCCAATAGTCCGCCTTCTAAGAAAGCATGGATGCACAGGGCAACCAAAACTAATATAGCGGAGGACTCCCGGTGTTGGTGGTTTTTTTCGTGCACATGAATATGACCATGCTCAACACCACTTGACAAGAACTCCAGGCCTTGTTGAAGGAAAAATCCTATTAAAATGAAAATACCAATATAGCCAGCATTACTCCCGTGCGAAAATAGCTCCGGAAAAATGTGAACGAGCGTAATCGAAAAAAGATATGCCCCAGCAAAGACAAGCCAAAGCTTATACGTGCCCGTGTTGATCTTGGGTATATAGAAAGCGATGCCTCCGGCAATCAGCGCAACAAAAAAAAGAATTAGTAAGGATGTGACCATAGCATTTTTACAAACAGCGCGTACTTCTGGAAGCGTCTCAAAATCAACTTAGCATTTCTCAAAGATACAATCTTAGAATTTACAGTTTAGATTGCTTTAGTTCAATATAGTCCTTCAAGCCTTGGGTATAATAGGTTTCAATAATACCCACAGGCGATGTGTACACAAAAAATACATCTAATTCAGGATGTTGTTTTAACAACTCAATAGCTTTTTCATGACCCATCACCATAAAAGCGGTAGCCCATGCATCAGCGGTGCTTGCGTCAGCAGCAAATACAGATGAACTAAGAATAGCTCTCTCGGCCTGATAACCAGTTTGCGGATCGATCGTGTGTGAATACTTTTTACCATCAATGATGCGATAGTTGAAGTAGTTACCTGATGTCGTAAATGATCTATTGCTGAGCTTGACATATGCCGTAAAGAAAAGGCTGTCTTGTTTCGAATTAGGATCTAATATTCCCAACTCCCACGGCTTGCCGGATTTCAAATTGATACCACAAGCCATTCCTTCCCCTCCTAACTCCACCAGCATATTTTTAATTCCCTTTGCCTTCAAAAAATCGGTCATCACATCTGCACCATACCCTTGACCTATACCCCCAAAATCCAATTGCACCTTTGAATTTGCTTTCCAAATACTGTCCGTGTTGAAGTTGATCTTTTCAAACCCAATAAATAACTTAATAGAATCAATTTGAGACTGTGTAGGAATAGGCTTATCCTTCTTAGATCCAAATCCCCATGCATACACGAGCGGCATCACGGTAGGGTCAAATGCCCCGTTAGACGCTTTCGCTACTTCCAAAGCTTTATCAATCGCTGGAGGAAAGTAAGGCAACGAATAAACGAAGGAAGACTTACTTTTATTGAAGCGCGACACTTCCGATTCGGGGTCATAATTATTAATCGATTTGTTCACAAGAATGAGCAATGAGTCAATAGACCCCTTGAAGTTCCTTTTCTTATCATCAAAATACGTGATGTGATAAGTTGTGCCCATCGTTTCCCCCTTAATCATCATCGGTTCAACAATCAACGAGCCTGTTTTTGACTTGTTAGTCTCTCTCCATCTCCATACAGAGATCAAGGCCACAATCAAAAGCAACGAATAGAGTGCGTTTTTCCACCTATTATCCATATCTGTCCAACATCAAAAATCAAAATTAACAGAAGAATGTGCAGTTCACTTGAATCTTGACTATTAAATCTTGAATTTTGACCATGCGTGAAAATTATCTAAAAGCAGATGGCGAAGGATTAGAGACCGGAGAAAAGGAGGTAGAGAAGGCGTTGCGTCCACTTTCCTTCATTGATTTCACGGGACAACAAAAAGTGGTGGACAACGTCAAGGTTTTTGTACAAGCCGCCAAACAACGAAGTGAATCGCTAGACCATGTACTTCTTCACGGCCCTCCCGGTTTAGGGAAGACCACGCTCTCTTTTATCATTGCAAACGAACTTGGCTCCAACATTAAGATTACTTCAGGCCCTGTGTTAGATAAGCCTGGCGACTTAGCCGGATTGCTGACCAATCTGGAAATAAACGATGTCCTCTTCATTGATGAGATCCACCGACTCAATCCGATTGTCGAAGAATATCTCTATTCGGCCATGGAAGACTTCCGCATCGATATCATGTTGGATAGTGGACCTAATGCTCGATCGGTGCAAATTAGTTTAAATCCGTTCACACTCATTGGGGCAACAACTAGAGCTGGGCTTTTAACTTCACCCTTACGCGCACGATTTGGTATCAATGCGAGGTTGGAGTACTATGATTCAACTTTGTTAACGAAAATAGTAAAGCGTTCGGCAGCGATTTTGGCGACTCCTATTGTTGATGATGCCGCCTTCGAAATTGCAAGAAGAAGTAGAGGCACGCCTCGGATAGCCAATAATTTATTGAGACGCACCCGTGATTTTGCTCAAATAAAAGGAGATGGCACGATTACTAAGCCCATCGCACAACTTGCTTTAAAGGCATTGGATGTTGATGAAAATGGGTTAGACGATATGGACAACCGAATCCTCACGACCATCATCGACAAATTTAAAGGCGGGCCGGTCGGGCTTTCCACCATTGCAACCGCGGTGGGCGAAGAAGCTGAGACCATTGAGGAGATGTATGAACCCTTTTTAATTCAAGAAGGCTACATTAAACGCACTTCACGTGGACGCGAGGCTACCGAGCTTGCCTACAAGCATTTGAAAATCGTGGTGCCTGTTTCTAAGCGACCTGGATTGTTTGATTAAATTAAGTTGAACATAGCTGGTAACACAAAGCTTATTAAATCCCTTGCCTCTCAACTGGGGTTCAGCTTTTGCGGGATATCGAAAGCAGAATTTCTGGAAGAGGAAGCGCCTCGCCTGGAAGAATGGCTAAAGCGCGGCTACCAGGGCAAGATGAGTTACCTCGAAAACCATTTTGATAAGCGTCTAGATCCGCGATTGCTTGTGTCTGGCGCGAAGTCTGTGATCAGCTTAATGTACAATTATTACCCCAACAAAGATTTAGCCGCAGACAAAGTAGATTCATATAAAATCGCGAAGTATGCCTATGGGGAAGACTACCACTTCGTCATTAAAGAAAAATTAAAAACGTTTCTTGCACTGATACAACAAGAGGTTGGCGAGGTGCAAGGCAGAGCATTTGTTGACTCTGCTCCCGTCCATGAACGAGCGTGGGCAAAAAAATCTGGACTCGGCTGGATTGGTAAAAACTCGTTGCTACTTAATCGAGAGATGGGCAGTTTCTTTTTTTTGGCCGAGCTAATTATTGATTTGGAATTAGAGTACGATGGCCCCATCAAAGACTACTGCGGTACCTGCACCGCCTGCATGGATGCCTGCCCTACTGATGCGATTCCAGCGCCTTATGTAGTGGACGGTAGCAAATGCATTTCTTATTTTACCATCGAGTTGAAAGAAGAAATACCTACAGAAGTAAAAGGCAAATTTGAGAATTGGGTTTTTGGTTGCGATATCTGCCAGGATGTATGCCCTTGGAATCGATTTTCAAAGCCACACCAAGAGAAAAAATTCCAGCCCCACCCTAATTTAGAAAAAATGACCGCATCCGACTGGCGGGAAATTACCGAAGATGTTTTTGACAGACTATTTCAAAAATCTGCCGTGCAACGAACAAAGTTAAATGGACTCAAAAGAAATATTCAATTCATTCAGTAGCGCCCAAAGTTAAACGCCTACACACTTTTCAATAATATCACAACATTCGTGAATCTGCTCTTCGGTAATCACCAAGGGGGGAGCTAGTCGGATGATGTTACCATGGGTTGGCTTGGCCAGTAAACCATTCTCAGCAAACTTTAGACAAATATTCCAAGCGGTGTCGCTTTCCGGTGTGTCGTTTATGACGATCGCATTTAATAAGCCTTTCCCACGCACAAGTTTGATCATCTTTGATTTTTTCATGAAGGCGTTCATCCTATTTCGGAAAACGATTCCTAAACGCTCTGCATTTTCAGCCAGCTTTTCATCCTTAATCACTTGCAAAGCAGCCACTACCACTACAGACGCTAATGGATTTCCTCCAAAGGTGGAACCATGCTCACCGGGTTTTATCACTAACATGATCTCATCATCGGCTAACACCAATGAAATGGGGAATACACCTCCTGAAAGTGCCTTTCCTAATATCAATACATCTGGGCGAACCCCCTCATGATCTGACGCTAACATTTTACCAGTTCTCGCAATGCCAGTTTGAATTTCGTCCATCATCAAAAGCACACGGTGCTTTTTGCAAAGTTCTTCTGCTGCTTTCAGGTATCCCTCTTGAGGAACATATACTCCCGCTTCACCTTGAATAGGTTCAATCCACAAGCCGCATAC